>JAOXSA010000452.1 GCA_025800245.1 Amphritea sp.
CGTGGCTCGTGGCTCGTGGCTCGTGGCTCGACAAGAGCCTGTGGGAGGCGCGCTCTCGCGGCGATTAATCATTGCAGTGCCAGAACATCGCGGTAAGTACCCAAGAGCATGATAATGCCGCTCCCACACAAGTAGCGAAGAGTATACGAGAACACATAAATTGAAATTCAATATTCTGTTTTTCCTGACCGCAGCCTTATTATTCAGCCCAGACGGTTCAATTGCGGGTAGCGATAAAGGCGGAGTCGACTGGCAATCTGTTGCCCCGGAAAGTTATCCACTGGAACGACAATGGGTATCAAGCGATCAGTTTCCGTGGCGCGCTATTGGCCGGGTTAATCTGGCCGGCCGTGGGCATTGCACCGGCACTCTGATCGCCGCGAACAAAGTACTGACCTCTGCCCATTGCCTCTGGAACAGACAAACAGCGCGCTGGTACCCAGCACAATTTATTACCTTTGTTGCCGGGGCAGAAAAAGAAGATTTTCAGGATTACAGCAAGGTCAGTGACTACCTATATCCATCTGCTTTCAATCCTGAAGCACTGGATAAACCAGCGCTACTGAAACACGACTGGGCGATACTCACACTGCAAAAACCGATCGGACAACAACTCGGCTTTCTGACATTCAGCAACAACAGCAAGCTACGCAGGAATCAGAGTATTCTGCAGGCAGGATACCGTGCCGACAGGGCATTTGTACTGACGGTTCAGCAGAACTGCACTATCGATCAGCTGTATGACAATGACAGCATCTTCCGCACCACCTGCCACACCCTGGGCGGTGATTCCGGAGGGCCGGTACTGATTAAATCAGGCAATAACTGGTCACTGGCAGGCATCCACCGGGGACGCACTGAGAAGAATCAGAGTCTGGTGGTCAGTATTCAGAATTTTGCAGAACAGCTGTAGAAAAATAAGACTTTGTGTGAGGCGCGCCCTCGCGGCGATTAATCATTGTAGTGCCAGAACATCGCAGCAAGCATCCAAGGGCATAATGATACCGCTCCCACAAAAGTGGCGAGTGGCGAGTGGCGAGTGGCGAGTGGCGAGTGGCGAGTGGCGAGTGGCGAGTGGCGAGTGGCGAGTGGCGAGTGGCGAGTGGCGAGTGGCGAGTGGCGAAACAGTGTTTGGTTCTACCATCCCCCCGGTCAAACTCCAAAATGCTTTTTCCAGCAAGGCGGGCTATGCCCGCCGTTCCAGCAACTCGCTACCGATAATCGCGCTTAGCCTAACTCGGTCTTCGGCGGCTCTACGCCAAGTCTCTGTGCTGCAATTACCGCCTGGGTCCGGCTGTGCACACCCAGTTTTCTGAGAATTGCGGTCACGTGAGCCTTAATCGTAGCTTCAGAGACATTCAGCTCATATGCGATCTGTTTATTCAGCAGACCTTCTGTCAGCATCGTCAGCACCCGGAACTGCTGTGGCGTCAGTGATGCCAGATTAGCTGCAAACTTCTGATCTTCCTCAGTCACATCATCGAGGCTATCCGCAACTTCTTCAGGCAGCCACTCTTCACCTTCCAGTACCGCACCGATCGCCTCGGCGATCACTTCCAGAGGAGAAGACTTAGGAATAAACCCGGACGCACCATAATCCAGTGCCCGCTTCATCACTGATGCATCTTCACTGCCAGAGACCACAACAACCGGGATACCCGGATTCTGTCCCCGCAGGAACACCAGACCGGTAAAACCGTTGGTACCCGGCATATGCAGATCAAGCAGAACCAGATCAGCATCGGAATGGTTATCGACAGCACTCTGCACAGCTTCAAGAGTGTCGGCCTCCACGATTTCTACACCGGGAACAGCCTGAGTGACGGCCTGCTTAAGAGCGGCCCGAAACAGCGGATGGTCATCCGCAATGATAATCTTCTGCGCCAATTGCATTCAGCTAATCTCCTTACCTGCGCATCTGATATTTGGCCTCAGACGAACAGTTAAATACGCATTCAGATGCAAATCTCTGATCTGCATATCAACATCTTATCACCTCTTTGAATGCAAAACTCCCCCCCGGCCGAAAAACCGGGAGGGAGTCGGTATAACAACTACAACAGTGCAGTGTTATTTGCGATTCATACGGTTATCGATCAGGTCATCAACCACTGACGGATCTGCCAGTGTCGATGTATCACCCAGAGAACCGAAATCATCCTCAGCGATCTTACGCAGAATACGACGCATGATCTTACCGGAACGGGTCTTAGGCATGCCCGGCGCAAACTGAATCAGATCCGGAGAAGCGATTGGGCCAATCTCAGAACGCACCCAGGTACGCAGCTCTTTCAGCAATTCATCAGACTGTTCAAAGCCTGCCTGCAGAGTCACGTAAACGTAGATGCCCTGACCTTTAACATCATGCGGATAGCCCACAACAGCAGACTCCGCAACGGCAGGGTGAGCAACCAGCGCAGATTCAATCTCAGCGGTACCCATACGGTGACCGGATACGTTGATTACGTCATCCACACGACCGGTGATCCAGTAGTAACCATCTTCATCACGACGGGCACCATCACCGGTGGTGTACACACCTTTGTAGGTAGAGAAGTAGGTCTGGATAAAGCGCTCATGGTCACCCCAGATAGAGCGGCTCTGACCAGGCCAGGAGTCTTTCAGTACCAGATTACCGTCAGTAGCACCTTCCAGCTCGTTACCTTCCGCATCCAGCAGCGCAGGCTGAACACCGAAGAACGGACGGGTCGCAGAACCCGGCTTAGCAGGTGTAGCACCTGGCAGTGGCAGAATCATCATGCCGCCAGTTTCAGTCTGCCACCAGGTATCAACGATCGGGCAGCGGTTCTGACCGATAATGCGGTAGTACCATTCCCATGCTTCAGGGTTGATTGGCTCACCCACAGAGCCCAGGATACGCAGGCTGGACAGATCTGAATCACCCAGAACATCTTCACCCTGCTGCATCAGCGCACGGATAGCAGTCGGGGCAGTGTAGAACTGGTTAACTTTGTGTTTTTCGATAACACGGCCGAAACGGCTGTTATCCGGATAGCTTGGTACACCTTCAAACATCAGAGAAGTCGCACCGTTCGCCAGCGGACCGTATACGATGTAGCTGTGACCGGTTACCCAACCGACGTCGGCAGTACACCAGTAGATATCACCTTCTTTGTAATCGAACGCGTACTGGTGAGTCATAGCTGCGTACACCATGTAACCACCTGTGGTGTGCTTAAGACCTTTCGGCGCACCGGTAGAACCAGAGGTGTACAGGATAAACATTGGTGCCTCTGCTTCCATCTCTTCAGCAGGGCAATCCGCAGATGCATTGGCTACCAGATCTTCGTACCAGACGTCGACACTGTCATTCCAGTTCACTTCGTCTTCCACACGCTTAACAACGATCACGCTTTCAACGCACGCTTTCGCCGCACCGCTTTCCAGTGCCTTATCAACGTTGGCTTTCAGAGGTACTGATTTACCGGCACGCAGAGAGTAGTTAGAGGTTACGACAACCTTGGAGTTCGCACCTTCAATACGGGCCGCCAGTGCTTCTGGGGAGAAACCACCGAAGACGATAGAGTGCACCGCACCGATACGGGTACAGGCCAGCATAGCCACCGCCGCTTCAGGGATCATTGGCATGTAAAGAGTAACAACATCACCCTTCTCAACACCCTGAGATTTCAGTGCATTGGCAAATTTACAAACGCGCTCGTGCAGATCGCGGTAAGTGATGTTTTCGGATTCACTCGGGTCATCACCTTCCCAGATAATTGCTACCTGATCACCACGGGTTTCCAGGTGACGATCCAGACAGTTGTAGGAAGCGTTCAGGGTGCCGTCTTCGTACCAGCGGATATCGACATTGTGCGGATCAAAAGAGGTGTTCTTAACTTTGGTGTAAGGCTTGAACCAGTCCAGACGCTTACCCTCTTCACCCCAGAAGGCATCAGGATCGTTGATGGACTGTTCGTACATTGCCAGATATTTTTCGTTGTCGATATGCGCAGAAGCAGCCATCGCCTCGCTAACCGGATATACCTTGGAATCGCTCATTATATTGCCCTTAGCTTGTTATTTATTCTTTGCAGCGGTTGCTCCATGTATGGATTGCAACCTCCTATCCCTGCTCAGCCGTTTTATTCTTATTATTAGTGGCGAGACGAATCAGGTGAAAACAGAGTTTAACTTTATACCCAAGGGGCCGATTCTTCCTGAATTAGACATTGGTCTATCCGGCAGGGGCCATTAGTCGTATTGACGCTTTTTTCCACCCTACAGCTTTGAAAAACAGACTGTAGCTAGGCACGTCCCCGTGCCGGTAATCCAAACATGCAATCCTGGCCGCACCGGCAGGCAGAGCCTGACTGGAATCCAGTAGAATTAACAAACAGCTGTAGCGAGGCGCTTCCAGCGCCGATCACTAACAGGAAATTTACCCCTTAATCTCAGCATCCAGATCGATGCCGGATTCACGCATTTTTGCCAGTTTGTAGCGCAATGTTCTGGGGCTGATTCCTAACTTATCTGATGCTTCTTTGCGGCTCCCACCGGTGCTGCGCAGGGTATCAATGATCAGCTGAAACTCATGCTGTTTCATATCAGCCCCTAACTGACCGCTATCAGGTTCAGCTGTCGCCGCCAGAAATACAGGCGGACCACCCACTTCGGCATTCTGAACGCTGCCTGGCTGTATATGCAGATCCACAGCGTTGATCAGCGCCCCCTGCTGAAGAATCAAAGCACGCTGAACCACGTTATCCAGTTCACGCACATTACCCGGCCAGAGATGCTCCTGCAGAGCACGTTCAGCCTCGGGACTTAATGAGACGGCAGTACGGTTCATCTTCTGACAATATTTTGCCAGCAGCCGTCCGGCCAGAGGCACAATGTCAGATTTCCGCTCCCGCAAAGGCAGCCATTGCAGAGGAAATACATTCAGACGGTAATAGAGATCTTCACGGAATTTATGCTCGGCAACATAATCCTCAAGCTGGCGGTTACTGGTCGCCAGCACCCGCACATCCAGATTAATGACCTTGCGCCCGCCGACACGTTCAACCTGCTGTTCCTGCAGTACCCGCAGCAATTTAGCCTGCAAGCCAAGATCCATCTCTGAGATCTCATCCAGCAGGATGGTGCCACCATTTGCCTGCTCAAACTTACCCGGATTGCTAGAATAGGCGCCGGTAAAGGCACCTTTCTCATGACCGAACAGCGTCGCTTCGAGCATATTCTCCGGTATTGCCGCACAGTTAATCGCAATAAAGGGCTTATCAGCCCTTGGCGAGTGCATATGGATATACTGCGCCAACACCTCTTTACCGGTACCACTCTCACCGGTGATCAGTACCGTCGAGTCAGTTTCGGCAACCCGACGCGCCACCTGCAGCAATTGCTTACTGGAGGGCTCTTCAGCCACCGGCTGAACCGACTCCTGATCACTGATCTGCGTGCCGGTATAACGCTTAACTACCTCAATCAGCGCTTCCGGCGCGAACGGCTTCATAAGATAATCTACCGCACCACCACGAATTGCATCGACTGCTTTATCAACCTGCCCATAGGCGGTAATCAGCATCACCGGCAGACAGGGATGAATTTTCTGGATTTTCTCCAGCAACTGATGCCCATCCATACCGCCCATATTGACGTCGCTGACCACCATATCCACCGGATATTCAGCAATCACCTCCAGCGCCCGTTCACCGGAATCAGCCTCCAACCAGGCAAAGCCAGCCAGCTCAAGGGTATCGACCAGCGCTTCCCGCAGATCAGCATCATCTTCTACTACTAAAACTTGAATGGTCATGATTATTCCGCCTGATCGGCTGTTGTCAGATATGGGATAAGAAAGCCAGCCTGGGTACCGGCGCCGGGCTCAGACTGAATAAGGAATTCACCATGATGCGCCCGGGCCACCACCTGAGCGACAGCCAGCCCCAACCCGGTACCATGCGACTTGGTAGAGAAGAACGGTTCCAGTACTTTGCGACAGAGCTCCTGATCCATACCAGGCCCGCTATCACGCACCTCTATGCCGAGCTTATCACCTACCAGAGATGCCTCAATCTCGATTTCGGCACCTTTACCTGTTGCCTGCAGCGCATTGGTTACCAGGTTCATAATAGCGCCAAGCAACGCCTCTTTATTACATTGCAACACCAGATCCGGCACTCGGTTAATGCATTCACAATCGGCATCAAAATTAACCAGCGGCAGATCCAGCGCATCCTCCAGTTCAGTGAACAACTGCGCCACACTGATACGATCTTCCAGCCGGGTTTCACCGCGGGCAAAGATCAGCATATCCCTGACCTGCAGTTCCAGGTTCTCAAGCCGGGATTTTACTTTGCCGGCAAACCGGATACGTTGCTCAGGCAGCAGCTCGGGCTTCATCAGATGGCCGGCATAGAGCAATGCCGCTGATAGAGGGGTACGCACCTGATGGGCCAGGGAAGCCATCATCCGCCCCATTTCGGATAACCGCTGCAGGTGCGATAACTGTCCTTGCAGAAGACGGGTCTCGGTCTGATCTGTCAGCATTACAAGTTGTCCGGCCTCATTCTCAAGAGAACGGGTCTGCAGGCTGACACGGCGACCACTGCGCAACGAGATCTCATGCCCGTCATCACTGCGCGGGGCAAAGCGACTGTTGATAACATCCAGCCACTTCAGGCCTGCCAGTTCAGATTCCAGCAACTGCTGTGCGGCACTGTTACCGAGAATAATCTCACCCCGGTTATCAATTACCAGAATACCGGCGGGCAACAGGTTCAGCAGATCATCAAGCCGGCCAGAAGTACGATGATGCTCCTGCTCCCGGGTCAGGCGCTCCCGATTCAGCTGATCTAACTGTTGCTGAAGCTCAGCAACCTGACGCTCCAGCAATTCTATTTTAGTTTGTTCATCCACAGTGTTATTTCCGCTGAATGCCGTATTTGCGCATCTTTTCTACCAATGTTGTCCGGCGAATCTGAAGCTGGTCGGCAGCTCTCGCCACCACATTGCTGTTCATATCCAGCGCCTGTTCGATCAGCGCCTTTTCAATCCCTTCCAGATGCTGCTTCAAATCCAGCCCTGAGGCTGGCAGCTCCAGCAAGGTGTTAACCGATGCCACAGGCGAACCACTCTCAGCAGACCCATCCACCTCAGGATCTTTAGCAGAAACGAGCTTATACAAAGTCGGATCAGGCTCATCCAGATGACGGAATTTCTCCGGCAGCTCGCTGACCCCCACCACCCCGTCAGGATACAGTATTGCCATTCGCTCAATCAGGTTAGCCAGTTCCCGTATATTACCGGCCCATTCGTGTTGCTGCAGAGAGCTGATTGCCGAGGGATGAAAACGTAACTGGCCAAAGCCTTCCTGCGCCAGACGGCGGGTAAACCCTTCTACCAAGGGTGGGATATCTTCAACGCGTTCACGCAGCGGCGGCATATCGATAGGAAAAACATTCAAGCGATAGTAGAGGTCTTCCCGGAAATCTCCGGCAACAATCATCTGCTCCAGATCTTTATGGGTGGCTGCGATGATGCGGACATCGCACTCGATCGTTTTACTGCCTCCCACCCGCTCGAAACAGCGCTCCTGCAGTACCCGCAGTAACTTAACCTGCATCGGCAACGGCATATCGCCTATTTCATCCAGAAACAGAGTACCGCCGTTGGCCAGCTCAAACCGCCCGGCGCGAGAACTGATGGCTCCGGTGAACGCACCTTTTTCATGGCCAAACAGCTCACTCTCCAGCAAATCAGCCGGTATAGCACCGCAGTTAACAGGGACAAACGGGCCATCACAGCGCTTGGAGGCTTTGTGCAGATTATTGGCAACGACCTCCTTCCCGGTACCGCTATCTCCAGTGATCAGAACATTAACATCCCGCCCTGCTACCTGGCTGATCATTTTACGCACCCGGGCCATCGCTTCGCTCTGCCCGACCATCCCTTCGAACTGACTGGCAACACTCTTTGGAGAGAAAAGATCCGGCTGACCGGCATACTGCAGCTGCAACTGACGATAGATCAGTGCCCGGTGCAGCATTACCGTCAATTGTTCAAGTGAAGCATCCGGATTCAGGCGTCCAATAACCCGCTCATGCAACTCATCCGGCAGTTCATCCAACTCATCCCAGGGCGTAATTGCGATCAACGGCAAACTGTCATCAATCTCTCCGAACTGTTGCAGCAACTTTTCCAGAGCGATAGGCAGATCACACTGTCCCAGCCAGACTGCAGACAGCTGCTCTTTCAGATTCTCAGCACCACTCTGCAACCAGTCCATATAGTCGGTCACATGATGATGAATGCCAGCAAACGCCAGACGATCGGAAACACTTTGCCGGATCTGCGGATTATCGTCGAGATAAATCAAGTTGATTGGGCTGGTCATAAACCTGTCTGAAGTTACAAAACTCTGCAACGTCAAATTTATGACATACTGAAAATTAATTCAATATATACCAGTGATGTTTTTCTGACACATCACTCAGGACAGGCAGCGCCAACTATTTGACAGGGCTAGAAAGAGTAGAACAAAGGTATACCTGAATCAGGTATTTTGCTGGTATAGCTTGATTGCACGGGTACTTATATGCTTTTGCAGGATAGCCTTACGAACTTCCCCCAGATCTGATTCAAGCAGTGAAATTAGCTCTGTATTCTCAACATCAAGTCTTTCAACCTGCTGTAGGAAATAAAGCTGTTTGTCTATGGGAAGATCAGAGACATAGGCAAAAGACGACTCAATAGCCTTTACCCGCTGAACATCAAGCTCATTCAGCAAATCCCACTGTTGAGCACGAGCGGCAACCAGCATCTCACCTGAGATACTGGCTGCCTGCTGCAGATAATCCAGTGAATGAGTCATCAGGGCAACTTAACGCTGCTCACGCAGTTCCAGCGGAATTTCATCCCAAGCGGCTTTCAGCTCGGTCATAATGCCAGCCACCTCATCAAGCTTAGCAGGGTCATTCTGGATATTAGCATCCATCATCTGTTGACTCATATAACCATATAATCCAGACATGTTCTCAACAAATTCTGGCGACTCCTCTTCTTCCAGACTGCTATCTAACTCTTCAACAATAGCCATTGCTTCATTGATTTTTGCCGCTTTGAGATCCATCTGGTCGCGTTCTATTGCGCCTTTTGCCTGATAGATACGTTGCAGCGCGCCTTCAAACAGCATCTGAATCAGACGATGCGGTGTTGCCCCAAGGATTTCGGCACGGATGCCCACGTCATTGTATTGATTAATACCCATATAATAAATTCCCACACTCATTTTCGGAGCCATTCATGCTTAATGATAACCCCAAAGCAGCTAGGAAAGGTAGAAATGAAACCCTAAATTCCGAAGATCGTCTGCTTTTCTGAAAATAGCAGACTGTCTATAGATGCTCTATCATCCCCTTCCCAGCACGTCATCATCTTTTCGCGACGGTTGTTTTTGCAAAAGGCAATAGCTTTAATTGCTCTGCAAGATAAGTACTCAGATTTTTGAATCGCGCCACATTTCGATCCATCGCATTAAACTGTTTATATAAGCGACTTTCAAGATCTTTAAGCCGTCGACTTATGTCAACGCGCTCTTCGGTAATTTTCTCTAGCTGCTTATTCAAGCTTGTAGTTCGCCCATCAATAATACCTTCATACTTGGTATAGTTTTTCAGGACACTGGTAAGCCGCGTCGCCACACCATCTTTATTTGAAAAGATCTGGGCGACAGAGCCCGGATCGGCAGTGACAGCTTTGTTGAACTTAGTCGTATCCAACTCAAGCTTCCCGCCCTTCTCGCGATTCGTTTTAACCCCCAGTTCAGCCAGCGAGCTATACTGCCCACTGACACCATCCACCTTATCAGTGATAACACGCCGAATCTGTGTGGTGACAGTACGAAGCATCGAATCGCCGAACATCGCTCCTGTTTTACCCGTCTTAGCATCATAGGAAGTCAACTTATTAGTAAGATCCAGCAACGTATTGTAACTATCAATAAACTTCTTTACCTTCCCTTCCATCTGGAGTGAGTCTTGGCTAATGCTGAGAATATATTCTTTATCATCTTCAGCACCATCAAGGGCAATCTTCACTCCGGTAATAGCACTGGTAAGTATATTCTCTTTACTGGTAACCAATGCACCATCAATCAGCACACGAGCATTCTGAGCAGCCGTTGTCTGAACCATCTGGCCGGTTTGGTTCGCCCCATCAAACTGTAGCCGCGACAAGCCCTGGTTATCAGTATTATTGCCATCATTGTCCGTCACACTGATCGAGATCCGAGCCTCTTCACCGGTATTTTTAGCGGTGAAGATCAGCCGCTTTCCAGCATCCGTGTTGATAATAGTTGCATTGACCGACTTATTATCCGACGCATTATTAATGGCGTTACGTACGTCCTCAATATTCTGGCCCGCACCAACCGCAATGGAAAAACTATTTTCGCCGGAAGAAAAGCTGAGAGTACCACTCCCTAAAGCGCCATCAGCATCCCCAAAATCTGTTGATTGCAACTTATGGGCTGTCGCCAGTTGTTCAACTTCAATCCGGTATGAGCCCGGAATTGATGTCGCATCCGCTGTGGCAGTAAAAATATCAGTATTACTGGAGCTGGCCTTACGGCTGGTAAATTTATCCGCGTCGGCCAGATCTTTCAAAGCCGATTCAAACCCACTTAAAGCACCTTTCAAAGAGCCAAGAGAGCTGACAGTGGACTGGACGCTAGCTTCCTGTTTATCAAGCCGCTTTCTCTGAGGTACTGCTTCGGCATCAACAATTTTTTTGACTGTACCATTGATATCTATACCCGAACCCAGCCCCGTCGAACGAATTTCCATATTTCACCTCCAATCAACCTGCCTTAAACAACGACTTCCATTAGCCCTCCATTATCTCCAGAGTTAAAATGCTCTACAAGCCTTAAAAATTCTTCGGAAGGAATCTGTCGAACGAGATCCTGAGTGGTTGATTCAATAACTTTAACAACAACCTGACCTGTACCATCATCAATTGCGAATTGCAGCTCTCGAGCCTGCTTTTTTACAAGTTCGTTGAGCTCACCGATCACCTCACGAAGTGTTTCGGCATCTACCTGAACGGCGGTCTCAGCTTTCTGAACACCTTCATCTACACGGCCAACTTCAGCTTGTTCCGGCTGCGGTTTTGCCGCTTCGGCTGCTGGAGTCCGACCTTGAACCGCGGACTGTGAGGCAGCACCGGTAATGGTTAATTCATTACTCATGACATATCCTCTTCTCTGTATCTAAACGCCGTACAGGCACTAAGCCTGCACGGCGACTAACTTTCAGCCTCCCAGGTTATTAACCCAGCAGACTTAACAGGTTTTGTTTAGAAGCATTGGCCTGTGCCAGCATAGAAGTACCAGCCTGAGACAAAATCTGCGCACGACTCAGGTTAGTAGTTTCCTGAGCAAAGTCCGCATCCTGAATCCGACTACGCGCAGCACTCAGGTTCTGAGATACGTTCTGTAAGTTAGAGATCGTAGACTCAAAACGATTCTGCACCGCACCCAGCTCGGAACGGGACTTATCAATCTTAGCCAGTGCACCGTCGATACGCTCGATAGAATTAGACGCGTTAGCAGCAGACGTTACACTCAAACCAGAACCGATCGCTTCTTCATTCCCTCCCTGAGCGGTGAAACCGATTGCGTCAGCCTCAGAACCTGAAACTTTGACATCGCCACCATTGGTGCTTTTCAGAGTAATGTTACCCAACGCGACAGTAGCACCACTCGCTGCAGTCCCAACATCAGCGGTTGAATTGCCTGACTGATCGACAACGGCACCGATATTACCATCCTCATCTGCAATAGTGATTGTTTGGCCTGTATCTGAAGTCAGCAGCAGCTTACCGTCATCATTTGCAGAAGCCACCACACCGCTCAAGCCAGCAGCATTAATAGCCGTAACAACCTGATCCAAACGATCAAACTGCGTTCCCCCTGAACCTTGAGTACTATCAAGGTCAATGGTTGAACCATTGATCACAATCTGCTCATCCGCACCTGCAACACTGGTCAGATCCAGGTCAACGGTTAACTGTGTAAAACCTGTTGCCTCTACACCCGTTTTATCCTTCACTGCATTAATCGCTGCTGCTTTATCGGAGGCTGATGCAGAAGCTGACGCACCAATTTCTATGCCATTAATCTGCAGACTGTTTGCTTCAGTAATAGCGGCACTGCTAACAGCCCGGCCCGTTGCCTCACCGGCACCGTTCGATACATTCAGACCCATCGCCTGAATTGCCCGCAGACCACCGCCTACACCGGTAGTAGTGTTTTCAGTATTTGCGGCAATCTTAATATCACTACCATCATTACTGGTCAGCGACACATAACCGGTATAAGTCGCATTAGATATTCCGATCGAGTTAGTGCTAGTGCCCGAGTGGTTGGCAATAGCAATGTCATTACCGGTATCGTTCGACAGCACCAGTTCACTTTTAGAGTTCAGAGCGGCTGTAACACCGGCAACATCACGGTTGATCACATCTACCAGTTCTTGCGCACTACCAGCTGAAACATCAACCCCTTCAATACTGGCCTGCAGAGTTACACCAGAGGCCAGTGCGTTACCAGAAACATTGTTATATGCTGAAGCTGTGACTCCGTGCTTGCCTGTATTGCTGTTAATGGCAGTAACAACATCTGCAGCATCATCAACGCCGGTAAATGTGGTATTAGAAGCAAATGCAGCCTCGCCATTGATCAGAACAGAGTCATCCTCAATAACACCATTACCGGCACCGAAGTCAATTCCCAGACCAATTTCTGACGATGCAACAGATCCAGCAGCAGCATTCGCTGCCGCACCTACCCGACCACCGTTCAGCTCGCCCACGCCACTGGTAGAGTTCAGCGCCAGAGACTTAGTTGTCACGGAAGAAATTTCAAAGCTCAGCGTCTGACCAGAGTTTGCACCTACCTGGAAAGTAGAAGACCCCGCAGACCCATCCAGAATATTCTTGCCGTTAAACTGAGTAGTGCCCGCGATACGATCCAGCTCTGAGTATAACTGATCAACCTCGTCCTGCAGCGCCAGGCGATCGGCCTGAGTATTGGTATCGTTGACAGACTGCACAGAGATCTCACGCATACGCTGCAGGATATTAGTCATTTCCTGCATCGCACCTTCTGCGGTCTGTGCCATTGATATACCGTCACCCGCGTTACGGACTGCCTGGTTCAGACCGCGAATCTGGGATGTCATCCGGTCAGAAATTGCCAAACCAGCAGCATCATCCTTCGCGCTATTGATACGCAGACCTGACGATAAGCGCTCCATAGCCGATCCAAGACTACTTTGAGTAGAGCTCAGGTTGCGCTGTGCGTTAAGCGCCAAAACGTTTGTATTTATTGACATTGCCATCGGACTTTCTCCTCATATCAGCCAGATCTGACCAGCTGCTTATTTGATACTTTTTCGATCCTGTTCAGCAGAACGGATTCGATATGTAAATCTTTATCGACCTGTTTAGCCTGAACTTTAGGGATCAACTGAAAAAAGTTTTGATCCCTGCATTCCTATGTCCGGCATAACCTATTTGTCTTGCTGTATACACTTGTATCGGCGGCTCAATCAATAGCTTTAGCTATAAAATCCTAAGAAAAAAAACTGCAAACCTTTGAAATAATTAAATTAAATACACCCCAAGATAAAAAAACATTTTGGGGATGAAACACAGAAGAAATCGACATCTTCTCTCTAAAGAAATGAGCCAATACTAAAGAGTAAGTATAATAATCTGCTTACATTGCAGTTGAGATTGCAGCGAGCCCCTCTCATGCCGACAAACAAATGCAATCGACATACGGGGGCCTCGCTACAAATATGAATACACTGGGTAAAAAAACGGTGTTTAATTTGCTAAGTTCGCGCTGAAATCAGCGTAGATAGTCAAACAGGCTAAGTGATGCCACCCGACTGAAAGTCGATTGCGCTGCCTGCAAAGTTGTTTGTTCCAGTGTCAGCTTACTGATCGCTTCTGCCATATCAGTATCGACCAGTGTTGACTTGGCGCTCTCTGTCAGGAGCTTAAAATCCTGATTTGAGCTACTGATAAAATCCAGACTCTTCAAACGACCACCTAACACCGCTCGGGTTTCGACATTACGGTCAGACGCCTGACGAAACTCAACCAATGCCTCTTTAACTGCATCATCAATATGAGAAACATCACCTTTCACAGGCTTTTCAAGAGCTGCGGCCAACTTAAGCGCCGCATCAAGAATATTGGTAGCCTGTTTCTCAGCCCGGAAGGTCATGCTGTTTGCATTCAATAGGTCTGCAGGCGCCTGAAGCTCAAACTCCATGCCATGCAGGTTAACTGCCAGCGGCGTAGAGAGATCGCCAGCTGCAACATTAGTAATATTGGCACCACCAGCATCTTTCACCGGGTTACCCGCACTATCAACAATGCTGTACTGATACTGTGCAGGCACAACTGCAGGCAATACCTCATTAACGGTCAGCGTCATACTGCCGAGGCCTTTGGTTGACCGCTGAAACTCAGCTTCCGCATCATCATCGGCAAAGGAGATGTTGCTCATGAACGGATCGGTGTTCGCCGCTTTTGCGTCAGAGACAGCCTGCCCTGTCAGATTAACTTCCAGCTTAGTATCAATCGCCTGAAACAGACGCAATCCAGAGTCATTTGAAGGCACCAGTGTTTCCGGGCCAACCTGAATCAGACGCTGCCCATCATCTCCCTGATAAAGATAACTGCCATCTGCTTGCACCTCATAAGGTTGGGTCGTGCCCTTACTACCAGCAAACAGATACTCACCTTCGGAATCCTGAGTGTTCATCAAACCTGCTACATACTCAGTCAGTTGCCTGAGCTCTGAAGCTACGGCTTTTCTGTCCGAATCACTCAGGCTGGCATTCCCACCTTGCAACGCCAGCTCCTTCATACGATCCATTGTGGTATTAATATCTTTCAGGATTGTCTCTTCCAGCCCCAAACGCCTTTTGGTGACATTAATATTATCATCAAACTTTTTGTACTGAGCTAATTCACGGTCCAGCTTAACCACCTGCGCTGCTGCAACTGGGTCGTCCGAAGGGTTTACCAGTTTTTTACCGGAAGAGATCTGGTTCTGCAACGTTGCAAGACGATTCTGCGACTGCTGCATATTATCAATAGAATTCAGATACTGCTGCTGGGTTGAAATACGCACCGGTTCAATCTCCTTTAAATACTGCTTAACAGAGAATCAAAAAGTGTTTTGGAAACACGAATCAACTGCGCAGAAGCCTGATAGGCCTGCTGAAACTGAACCAGCTTTGCCGCTTCTTCATCAAGATTGACACCGGCAACACTGGACTTAGCCTGAACAGATGAATCCAGTACCGATTTATTCGCGTCTACCGCTATCCGGGCTGTCGCCGTACGGGTACCAACGTCCTCAACCAAGCTGCCGTAAACATCCTGATAAGAGCCTCCATCCAGCAATTTAGCTTGCTGCAAACCAGATACAGCCAGAGCGTTCCGATTATCAGAAAAGCCATCTTTATTGAACTCAAAGTTAAAACGGTCACCGGATTTTGGCGCATTTTTAATGGTTATCTCGAAACCATCAACCTTAATTGCCGCCCCAGCAGTATATGCCTGATTAGCGAGCGCTCCACTTCCCGGATCGTATACACGCGGGTTATTTGTATCAGTTACATCGTAGACAGTATATGTAAGCGGGTCGGTATTATTGAAACGCACCTCCAAAGGCGGCGTCAACTTTCCTTCTGCGCCGAAGGCATCAGCATTCGGATCTGTCACCTTTACCGTCGCGGTACCATTACCCTGGTTACTGGTTGCTGCTGTAATGCGTATGGGCGATGCTAGTGCAAGTTTGCGGCCATCACGCAAGACAAAGTCCATTTCGTCAGCGCCATTACGCACCGGCTGCAGAGAAAAACGATCACCTTCTGCCAATGACGTGCGAGCCTGAATCGTCACTTTAAAACCATCAACGGAAAAAGACAGCGAATTGCCTTTAGGATCAAGATAAAATTCACCGTCACTGACATCACTGATGCCCTGAACCGTGTCGCCCAGGGTCGAAGCAACATTATTAGCAGGTGTAATCAGTGATGATGATCCGCCTGATACAAAGCTGGAACCCGGCCCGGCGGTAGATGTGATATCCAGCGTGTTAACGTTTTTATCAGCCTTTCCGTCACTCAGATATCCCGTAGCAACATTTGAATCTACGCCCCCGTGAGTCAGGGTAACAGGGCCTGCGGCTGCCGAACCATTACTGTTCAGAGAAGTAAAATCAGCCCGATCTCCTGTATCTGTCAGCGTCAGCCCGATATTGCCACCGGTGCTATCAGTGATAGTGACGCCCGCACCCGAATTAGACATTGAGATATTGTTATAGGAATTAGCGGAATCGGCGTTAATAGCCTGCTGAATCGCTAATTGGATTGCACTACCGGTTGCTGTAGCACTATCTGCAAGAGGGACCGTGACATTCAATGTACGCGGAATGCCACCATCATCCAGCACCGCGAGCTGGAATGTCGTGTTGCCACCGCTACTTAGCCCCGCTTCTGTCAGCCCACTAATAGTTGCCGAAGTCGTCGCTCTTACATCACTGATGCCATCAACCCCATTCATAAACTGTGCGGCATCTTTCGCACTGGTTACCGGATCAGGTGTACCTGCTGCAGCCGGAGCACCATTAAGCTGAAACCGCAGGCTTTCACTCAGACCTGATGCGGAGAGCCCATTCCCCTGCCAGAGTGCAGCAGTCCCTGCCGTCACTG
Organism: Amphritea sp.; assembly: GCA_025800245.1. Classification (GTDB taxonomy): domain Bacteria; phylum Pseudomonadota; class Gammaproteobacteria; order Pseudomonadales; family Balneatricaceae; genus Amphritea. Next base: position 16,764 of record JAOXSA010000452.1, read on the forward strand.
TACGATCATGAGTAGAAGGCGTCAGGCTATCGATATCAAAACGCTTCCCATCACTATTGCGGATCAACGTTATCTGATTCGGCCCATCATAAATCAGCTCGTAATCACTCGCCTTCAACTTGCTGATATCTTCAATCGATACCTGAGCTGTAGCAACCTGAGACTGATTATTACTGTTTGCAGCTATGCGATTAAACTGAGCCTGTGTCGAATTAATATCGTTAAACAGTCTTTCACCCAGCTCGTTATTCATATCCATGCCGAGTGCGTGTTGCTTATTCATGCTATCAGCAAAACCCAGCGCGATCAGCCCCAACTCATCACGGGCTTTATCCAACACACCACTGCGGTACTGCAACAACCCTCCCAGTTTACCGCCAACAATCTCATCAGTAACAGTGGTGAGATCATTTGCTATTCGCAGCTTCAACTGCGACTGACTGGCATCGGGATCTCCCTGAACAGAGACCAGTTCATTAGCGCTGCCACCAACCACCAGCGGCTGACCATTACCAATAAAGATACTGACCTGCTCGGATCCCTGATCAATGACACGAATGCCGATAAGCTTTGATAGTTCACTGGTTAGTTGTTCGCGCTGATCCAGCAGCTCACTGGTTGGACTGTTAGCCGCCACAGAAATACGAACTTTATCATTGAGATCCGCGATTCGACTTGCCAGTGTTGACACCTGAGCCGCATAACTATTCAGCTGAGTATTTACCTGTTCGTTCTGCTTAGCAATATTACTGTCGAGACTGTTAAACCTTTCCACAAGGGCCTTCGACTGCGCTATAAACAACTCCCTGTTTGGGATAGATACAGGATCATCGACCACATTCTGTAATGCACTAAAGTACTTATCCATTGCGGAAGATACGCTGGTCGCCTTCGTAGCCAGTAAATTATCAAGAGAACCGGCCAACGCAGAAAGTGCTTTAGTCTGATTATAGGTAGACTGGTTCTGCCATACCTGCTCAGTCAAAAACTTATCAGTAATCCGTTCAATACTATCCACCACTACACCGGTCCGGTTCGGCAGACTTTCCTGAATCACACGCTGGCGTGTGTAGCCATCAGTATTAACATTACTGATATTCTGACCAATGGTGCTTAGCTGTGTCTTATTTGCCTGTAAAGACAACTTACCCAATGTCAGCAGATCAAAACTAGACATAATCTCTCCCGGGAATATTCTGGCAGACATCATCTCTGCCTCATTTCTCCGATCATTCCTTTAAGTAGCGGCTAACACTCAGCTTTCTTTAGTGGTATTGCCTATATCTGAATCAGCTTTCACGGCCGCGCTGGCCATAACATCGCCATCAAAAATCCGACTGATTTTATTGGCATACTCAGGGTCTGTTGCATAACCGGCATCCTGCAAGCCCTGCAGGTAGCGGTAAGGATTTGCCGCTTCAGCCAGAGCCCCCTGATAACGGGAACTGTTCTGCAGGAAATCGGCATAATCTCTGAAGCTCTGCTCGTATGAGTCATACACCCGGAAGGCAGCACGCTCTTTTTGCGCTACACCATCACGGAACTCAACAGTGCCCACCTGAGCGCGATCACCATCCCAACGACTGTCTGCTTTTATATTGAACAGGTTATGACTACTGCCACCCTCGCCACGCTGAATGACATAGCGCCCCCAGCCGGTCTCCAGAGCCGCCTGGGCCAGCAGAACCTTTGGATCAACCCCAAGCTCGCCGGCAACCTTTTCCGCCAGTGGTAACAAACTCTGAACAAACTCTTCAGGATTATTAAATTGCTCAGGCAACGACAGGGAAACCTGTTCTTCAGACAATGTGGACGACTTCGCAGCAGGTTTTGCTACCAGAGAATCAACCGACAGATTCTCAGTATCAGTTGCCGCAACAGGTGCCTTTTCCTGTTTTGCAGCAGCCACCTGTGCCTGCCCTAACACTGCTGAAGCGGCCATATTTGCGGCCTGATCAAAAGCACGGCTGAGCATACGCTCGGAATCCGACAGCGGTTTAATCTGTCGCTCATCCTCTTTCCCATCCAGCCTGGGATCAACGTTGCCACCTAACTGCTTAACCAGCACCTCAGCCAGGCCAACTCCTTTATTTTCTGCCAACTCTTTCATCAGCTGGGTATCGGCCATATCCTGATAGAACTTCACCTGGGGGCTGTTGAGATAATTTCCCTCAGCAAACCCTTCATTAGCCTGACGCATACTTTTCATCAGCATATTCAGGAACAGCTGTTCAAACTGCTCAGCCACAGCCTGTAATGCAGCAGGGTCATTCTCTTTCGCCTGCTGGCGAAGCTTGTTCATCTCCCCCAGTTCGGTATAAAGCTGGGCATGCTGTCGGACGTCAGGTGTTTTCATGATCAGATCACTATCAGTTCTGCTTTAAGAGCACCAGCTTGGCGTAGCGCTTCAAGAATCGCCATCAGATCACCAGGAGCCGCACCTACCTGGTTAACAGCCTCTACAATCTCCTGCAGCGAGGCACCTGGCGCAAACTCAAACATGTGACCGCTGCCTTCATCAACCTCGATGCCGGTGCGGGGTGTTACCACAGTCTGCCCTTCACCCAGAGCATTCGGCTGGTTAACATCAAATTCTTCCGTAATGGCGACGGTCATACCGCCATGGGTGATCGCCACGGGCGAAACCCGGACATTCTGGCCAATGATGATGGTACCGGTACGGGAATTGATAATGACTTTAGCCACTTCCTGAGCTGGCTGCACCTCAAGATTTTCAAGTACAGACAGGAATGAAACACGCTGATTCGGATCACGCGGCGCAGTCACCCGGATAGAGGTTGCATCCATCGCTTTAGCCATATTCGGGCCTAACAGACTGTTAATCTGTTCAGACACACGTCGCGCAGTCGTAAAATCCGGATGATTTAAATTCAGGATCAGACTGTCACCATGAGCAAAAGCATTAGGAACAGTTCGCTCAACTGTCGCTCCCGCCGGAATCCGGCCGACACTGGGGACGTTCAGTGACAAACGTGATCCGTCTGAGCCCTGCACACCAAAACCGGACACCACCAGGTTCCCCTGGGCAATCGCGTAGACCTGACCATCAGCACCCTTCAGCGGCGCCATAATCAGACTACCGCCACGCAGACTCTTGGCATCACCAATAGTTGATACAGTGACATCAATAACCTGACCCGGCTTGGCAAATGGAGGCAAATCAGCATGCACCGCCACCGCTGCAATATTCTTGGACTGCGGGTTCAGGGTTGGCGGAATCGCTACGCCGAAGTTATTCAGCATGTTACGGAAGGTTGCAGAGGTAAAAGCCGTCTTATCGCCGGTACCATCCAGACCTACAACCAGACCATACCCCACCAGTTGGTTAGTCCGTACTCCGGCAACGGTGGTCAGATCCTTGAGGCGCTCAGCCTGAACCAGCGGACTTAAGAAACTGATCAGCAGTGCGACTATCCAGAAACGTTTCATGATCATCCTCCGCTTCATCAGAATGGCCACAGCGGACCGACAAAGAATTTAGCCAGCCAGCCCATACCGTTAGAATCATGCACAGCACCGGTACCACTATAGGCAATCCGGGCATCGGCCAGCTGTGTCGACTGAATGGTATTACGCTGAGAAATATCCTGCGGACGAATCAAACCACTAACCCGGATATACTCATCGCCCTGATTCAGAGTCAACCATTTTTCGCCCTTTACAACCATCAAACCGTTTGGCAGTACTTCGTGTACTGTCACCGTAATATTACCACTCAGGCTGTTACTCATATCCGACTTGCCCTCACCTTCAAACTTGGTAGTAGCTGTCGGGAACGCCGCGCTCACTGGACGACCATTTACATTCAGAGGACGGCCAAGAATGGTTGGCTGAGCGATGGTCTGAGTCCCCTCTTTATCGATCTCAGTTTTATTACTCTTAGACGACTGAGTACTTTCCTGCAGTACCACAGTAATGATGTCCCCCACCCGGTGCGCCCGACCATCACCATAGAGATTGTTACTGGTTGCCGCATTATAGATAGAACCCGTCACTTCCCGGGGCGCCTGCATAGCCTGCGGACGCACAGGAGCAAAATGTGGATTATCCGGCTTTGGTGGCGTGCTGACACAACCACTCAACAACAACGTTGTGATCATGGTTAAGAGCAGGTATTTCATAATATTCAACCTATCTTTCAATGCCGCAATTACAGGTTCTGAGTGACAAACGACAGCATCTGATCGGCTGTCGAGATAACTTTCGAGTTCACTTCGTAAGCTCGTTGGGTAGTAATCATATTCACCAATTCTTCCACCGCATTCACATTAGACCCCTCCAATGAACCCTGCTGCAGCGTGCCGGTACCACCCTCTCCCGGATTACTGACGATCGGTGCACCGCTGGCTGCAGTTTCAGCAAACAAATTCTTACCCAGTGCCTCCAGCCCTTGCGGGTTAACAAAATCAGTTAACTGTAGCCGACCAACCTGAGTGGCCGCTGCGCTGCCTGCGGTTACGACGCTGACAATGCCATCAACACCAATTGTCAGAGTCTGAACCTCAGCAGGAAGAGTAATAACCGGCTGTATCTGAAAGCCTTCAGCCGTGACCAGTTCGTTATCAGCATTCAGTTGAAATTGTCCGTGACGACTATATGCCGAATCGCCGTTTGGCAATGCCACTTCGAAAAAGCCCCGGCCTTCTATCGCCACATCGAATGCCTCATTGGTGATAATTGAATCACCTTCCTGAAACAACTTCTGAGTACCAACGACTCGAACACCGGACCCCAACTGCAGACCTGATGGCAATTGTGCGCCTTCTGCTGTCTGAGCACCGGGCTGGCGCTGAATCTGATACATCAGATCTTCAAACACAGCACGGTCTTTTTTGAAGCCCACTGTACTGACGTTAGCCAGGTTATTGGAAGTTACCTTCAGGGCAGTATCCTGAGCACTCAGACCTGTTTTTGCTACAAACAGCGCGCCATGCATAACTTATTCTCCACCAATCTCTCCTGATGCTGAGATCAATCGCGTCTCAGCAACCTGTTATCTCTTTGACTGTTACTGCAACTGCAATATACGTGCCGCCGCTGATGAATTATCTTCCGCCGTTTTCATCATTTTGACGTGCATCTCGAACTGACGGGCCAGATCGATAATCGAGGTCAGCTCATTAACTGAGTTCACATTACTGGTTTCGAGAAAACCGGAACGAAGTTGCACGTTATTATCGATCGGCAACGGCTGATTATTGCCGGTATGCATCAGACCATCGGTGCCTTTAAACAGCTGACCATCAGCATCATTTACCAGCTTAATCCGATCCAGAATGGCCAGATCGGTAGAACCTTCGCCAAGCAGCTTCACCGTGATTGTGCCGTCTCCGCCGATCTCCAGACTTTCAAACGGCGGCAAGACAATTGGAATACCGCCGTTACCCATTACCGGTCGACCCGCATTTGTTACCAGCTGATTCTGTTCATTGACCTGTAACTCGCCCGCTCGGGTATAGGCTTCGTTACCATTGCTATCGATAACAGTTATCCAACCCTCGCCGTTAACCGCTACATCCATACTACGACCGGTCTGAGTCAGGGTATTAGGGGTAATATCGGTTCCCGGACGTTCCGCCTGGGCATAAACCCGGGAGGCATAACCTTCACCAAAAACCTGCATAGCCCGTGCCTGTGCAAAGTCTGCTTTAAAGCCTGTAGTGTTGGCATTGGCAAGATTGTTTGCATGGGCCTGCTGTGAACGCATCGCTTCCCGTGCGCCACTCATGGCCAGATACAGCACCTTATCCATCGGTTTCCCCTCAGAGCGGCAAGCAGACGGTGAGCCTTTGCCGCTTTATCTCGAAAAATAACGTTACAGGATAAAATGCAAAGCTTGTGCCAAGAAAAATAATTCAATAAGGGAAGATCATCCAAAGAACCTATAAATAATCTCTAGCCAGGTAATTCAATCTCCGGCAATACCTGATTATGGCGTCATCGCCCGCATGCAAATCCCCCTGAGATAACAACAAACTGACCAATACTGACGATTATTCGCCAAAGCGAACAGCATCGCCTGCCTGCTCCCGTTCTTCATCAACCCACAATGCCGAATCCCGGTCAACCGAACCAATATGACGAACTCCCGCCCGCCTACACCAAGAGTTCCATGACTAAATCAGGAAATAATCATGCCCAAGAACACCAGCATCGGCATAAATGCTGCAAAAAACAGCTTTTACCTATCTGTTCTGAACCAACCTGGAAAGATCTGCGGTAAGAAAAAGCTCAGTCGTGAGCAAACACTGAAATACCTGACACAACAAAGTCAGCGCATGATGACAATGGAAGATTCCGCGTCATTCCATTACCGAGGGGCGCGAAACAAACAAGCAAGACCACGCAGTGAAAACATACTGGTACAGCATGCCAAAGGGTATCTGCGGGTCAAAAAATGGTTATAACGGCGCACAAGTAATTGCTAAAGCCAGGCAACCCAGGATTAAGCCCTGTTGACGCTTCGGTTTACGAAAAAAACCACAATCCAGAAGCGCTTTCACAAGATCCGGACCTTATAAAAAGCCCTGACACTGTGTACGGCCCTTCCCGCAAACCCCGACGGGACGATTTTGAAATCTACATCTGCTGTATTGCAGTCTTATTAAGGGCTCAGACCATTAATTGCAAACTGCGTCCTGGACCTTTAAGCCTCTGGACCATCCGAGCCCTTACCGGGGCTATTCGCAGCCCCCTTAATTGCTAAACGCTTAAATGTTCAATATAGCCTGAGTCACTGTATTCAAGGTTTCCAGGGTTTTAGAATTAGCCTGATAGTTCCGCTGAGCTTCGATCAGTTTCACCAGCTCCGTCGAAAGGTCCACATTTGACTGTTCAAGGGCCGCAGACCGCAAAGTGCCATTAAGACCAGTGCCCGGAGGATTCATAATTGCATCACCAGAAGTCAGTGTCGCAATCCATTCGGTATTGCCTGCCGGCTGCAAGCCTGCTTGGTTCTCGAAAGTTGCGAACGCGACCACTCCCAGATTCTGGTTTTCACCGTTACTGAAACTGGCAATCATCTCACCGTTCAAACCAAAGCTCACCCCAATCAGATCGCCTTTTGTGTAACCATCCTGCTGAGATTGTTTAACGATTGATGCAGATGCAAACTGCGTGGAACCCTCAAGATCCAGCTTAATAGTTGTATCAGGATCTGCCGGATCCGCCCCATAAATTGTTACCCCCGGGACCGGAGCACCTGCAACTACCGTTTGCCCATTTACCTCTGTAAGAAGACCATTCGAAGAATCAAATCTCATCAGGATAGGTCCATCATCTGATGTCGTAACTGATTCACCCGGATCGTTAGGCTTACCTAATTCCAGCTGTGTTTCGCCATTGAGATAGGCATAGGTCCGATAGTTACCCAGATAACTATTATCTCCCTGATAAACAGTACTTGGCGTAGAACCTGTCGTATTAAAAACACTCAGTGCTGAGTCATCAGAAAACTTCATCAGATCATCAGCGACAGCGGCTAATTCCGGCCGATAAGTGACATCAATGGCCCCGGTGGTAGAATTAAATGTAACCGATTGAACCTCTGGATTTCGATCAATAATAGAGGACTGCTTCTTCGCAATCTCAGCACCAATAGCTGCCTTATCGGTTCCAGCTGCAAATTCAAAAGGCACACCACCCAGGGTAAATTCAACCTTTGCTGTCAATTGACCCGATGAATCAAATGCTCCAGCCCCATCTGCCTCAAAAGCAAAAGAGTGAACTTCGTTAGAAGCCCGGGTTGAAGTCGATGTTCCATCAATTACAGCACCCGCAGTGGGAGAAGTAGCTACAACATCACCATACTCAGTCGCAAAGGACTTAAGAACCACATTCAGCTCACGGGTAGTTGGATTATATGTTACATCTCTGATTCTAGGATCAGCCGTCTGCAAGGCATTCCAAACAGTTGCCGGCGCTGTCTTATCAATCGTCTGAAGACCACCGACAGCAGCACCAAAGTCGGCAGCTAAATTAAGCGCTTGACCTGACACAGAGAAAGCTGCAGGCGCTACTGCGGGTGCGGCAGCAAACTTTGTTGTCCGAGTTTCATTAACCGGACGCTGTTCTACGAAGTTAAACTTGATGGTATGCTCGTTGCCCAGGCTATCAAAACTCTTCAGCGTTGTACTATAAGTAAATGAAGCTGGCTCATCTTTGCTGTATGGCGACAGTAGCTTACCAGCATCTGCTCGCGAATCGATATTAAATGATAAATCAATATTTTCGGTTGCTTTTGGCTGACTTTCCTTCTGAGTCACTGCCAGATTCCCTATAGGAAGGCGGTTACCCTGAGCATCCAACCCATAGCCCTGCAGATACTTGCCACTCTTAGACACAACAAAGCCGTTCTTATCCAGCTCAAAAGCACCAGCACGGCTATAAGTAACACCCCCCTTCCCATCATCCAGCTGAAAGAAACCGCTGCCATTAATTGCCAGATCCAGATTATTGTTGGTAAATTCAATGGTACCGGCGCTGAAGTCCTGAGCAATATCAGAAACGGTAACACCCGATCCTGGAGTGTTGCTTGATCCTGCACCAACAACTGCGGTTGCGTATATATCACCAAACTCGGTACGAGACGATTTAAAACCGATGGTACTGGAGTTTGCGATGTTATTACCGGTCACATCCAGATCGGTAGTTGCTGCTTTCAGGCCTGTAACAGCTGTATTAAAGCCCGCCATACTATTCCCCTCGGTTTAACCTATCTGTTTAATATCACCCATGGACACTGCACCGGCATCGGTATTTACTTTCATCCCTACGCCGTTCTGCCCAAGAGTCACACTGTTCACGTTATAAGCGATGAAGCTATTAACCGCCTTGTATTTATCACCCACCTTAGCTTCTGCCACCAATCGGTATTGCCCTTCCGGCATCTTACTGGCATCAAAATTAAAATTATGATCGCCAGCAGCCTTAGATCCGATACTGACAGTATCCAACTTATTACCCGCCTTATCATAAATAACAAAGCGAACATCCGGCGAGCTGGTTGGCAACTCGATCACCCCCTTCACCGACTTAGTCGAGCCCACCACAATCTGATCTGTTTTGGCATACACATTCTGCCCAACCAATGAAGAAGCCTGCAGGGCAGCCTGACTGTTCAACAATGAACCGGATAATGTATCAAAGGACTTATTCAGCTTATTGATACTTTCCACCTGATTCATTGTCGCAATCTGTTGCATAAAATCTGACGTCTTAGCAGGACTGGTAGGATCTTGATTCTTTAGCTGAGCAATCATCAGCTTCATAAATAAGTCACTATCCCCTGCCGCCTTTTTAGCACTCGCTTTATTCTTTTGATTAATTCGATCAAAAACAGATTGCGTAGCTGGGTCAGCACCATTGGCACGCGTCTTATTCGCCCGAGCCTGATTCTGCTGGTTTATCTTTTCAAAAACCGACTGCGAATTGTTAACGTTATTTACACTCATAACCTATACCTCACATCCGATACATCGTTTACTGACCCAGTGTCAGAGCCCGCTGCATCATCTGCTTTGCAGTATTCATAATCTCAGCATTAACCTGGAAGGAGCGTGACGCTGAGATCATATCCGCCATCTCTTCAACAACATTCACGTTAGGGTAGTAAACATAGCCGTTATCATCCGCCAAAGGATGACTAGGGTTATATTCCTGACGTAAAGGGGCATCACTTTCTACGATACCCGCTATACGTACCCCCTGACCTGACTGAACAGCAACCGGCGCCCCCCCCGGGACCAGCGCTTCCGGCTGCTGCAGCTCAAAAACCGGTTTCCGGGCGCGATAAGTATCACCGGTATTACTACTGACACTCTGAGCATTTGCCATGTTACTGGCTGTTGTATTCAGACGAACGGTCTGAGCGCTCATCGCTGAACCGGCAATATCAAAAACATTACTCAGTGACATCGTTATTCACCCTTAATCGCGTTAGTCAGGCCTTTAAACTTCTTATTCAGAAAATGAAATGACGCCTGATAATCCACCGCGTTCTCGGTATACCGGGCCATCTCTTCCTGCAGATCAACAGTATTGCCGTCCACACTGGCCTGATTCGGAATGCGATACATCAGTTCGGAAGCAAAGTCAGGATCAATAACAGAGCTATTATGGCCAGACTGGGTCTGAGCCATCTGCAATTGCTGATTTCCCATTGCTCCGTCCAGCATAGACTGAAAGTCCAGATCACGGGCTTTGTAATTCGGGGTATCGCTGTTAGCGATATTATTGGCGAGTATTTCCGCTCGCTTAACCCGAACCGTAACCGCGTCGTCGTGAATTCCCAGTGCTCTGTCGAAGCTGATAGCCATCAGATTGCCTCATCTCATCTTATGCCACACAAAATGCAATTCTCAGACCAATAAAAAATAATTAATAAATATCAACAACTTAACTATACAGGCTTTATAAAGCGGCAACCCTATTGCCCTTTTTGACAGGCAAAGCGGCAACCAAAGCGGCAAAAGATGGTTCGGAGTTCGGAGTTCGGAGTTCGGAGTTCGGAGTTCGGAGTTCGGAGTTCGGAGTTCGGAGTTCGGAGTTCGGAGTTCGGAGTTCGGCAAG
>JAOXSA010000457.1 GCA_025800245.1 Amphritea sp.
GGTGAAGTAGCATATGCCATTGAACCCAGATGGAAACAGTATGTGTTGACACCTTCAATGTCCCCAATAGTCTTTCCAGCTGTAAATGGGAACCTTCCCGTCACTTCATTCCCAGCAAAACCTGACCCAGAAAGAATTAAATCAAGATTTAAGGACAAGCCAATGGTGGGAAAGCGCCATATGCTTCAAACCAGCTGGAACTCCTCTAACCACCTTCAATGTCCTCAATAGCCACCCAGCTGTATATGGGAACCCTCCTGTGACCTCATTTCCAGTAGAACCTGACCGAGAAAGAATTAAATCAAGATTTAATTCCAACCCCATGGTGGGGAAATACCATATGCTTGAAACCAACTGCGAACAATATGTGTTGACACCTTCAATGTCCCCAACAGCCACCCAGCTGTATATGGGAACCCTCCTGTGACCTCATTTCCAGCAGAACTTGACCCAGAAAGAATTAAATCACGATTTAATTCCAACCCAATGGTGGGAAAGCATATGCTTGAAACCAGCTGGGAACAGTATCCGTTGACACCTTCAATGTCTCCAAACAAAGCAGTGCTTGTCATCCCAGCTATATGTGGCAACCCTCCTGTGTCCCCATGTCCAGCAGAATCTGATCAAGAAGGAATTAAATCAAGATTTAATTCTATCTACAGTGTGTGGTGCAAGTGGTAAGTATGCTAAGGAATTAGCTCTAGAGTTAATTCCTCATGTCAGGGCAGCTTGAATGGTGGCCAAAGATGAAGATTTAAAACAAAATTCAATCTTAATTAACTCTTGTATTCACTTTCTTCCGCAAGTTGCAAAAACAAATCTGCCAAAGAAATGTTGGGTCCTTGGCTGCTCCTGTTGCACCTAGCTGTTGGATGCTTCCCAAAAGTTATGCTGAGAAGTAATCAATTAAATGTCTTCGGTCACTACGGTCTTAACGGGTAACCAAGAGACCTATGAGCTTTTGATTCAGGATTCAGGATTCAGGGTTTAGCCCAAAGCAGATGTTATTCTTTGATGATCGTCAGAGGAATGTAACAGCAGCCAACGCACTTGGTATACCATCGACTCTGTTTTCACCATCCGAGGGCTTTTACAAATTAACTGAGCAACTTCGTGCGGATGTTCTCTAACAAGGCGGTGTTGTCGCCTTTGGCTGGGACTGTCATTCGGGTTCTACCCTAATTTCACGGATACATCCAAAAAGAGGCATACTATGCCCATAAGGAGTGTTCATGACCAAACGTAGAAAATACAGCCCGATAACCGGACGATGTCTGGCACCTTTATCTCAATTCATCGGGGTTTAAATGAGGTTGATCGGGCCTGGAAGGCCCACGCTACTGCGATATGCTCTGTAGCGAGGTGCTTCCAGCGCCGATTACATGCTGTTTCCAGAAACATAAGTTAAGTGAATAGCATTGGGGCAACTGCCGGCTTTTTTATTCGTAACTACTGTCGTCTCAGCTGTACAAAGGAAAGTACTGTCAGAAAAGCGAAGAAGACCGGGTCACTCCAGCCGAAGCCAGCGAAGATGCCTGTGACACCTGCATAAGTTGTGATGCCAACGCCCAGCAAGTTGGTTGTTACTAATGCTTTCAACAGCTGTCTTGCAGCTCCCGGTTCAATATCTCGTAGAAACAGGCTGACTGCCGCGATGCCGCCGAGAAAGATGCTGGTATGTTGCGACAGGAAGTAGGCGTATTGGTCATTTATCTCTACGCCATACATCGGCCACATCAGAGTCGGTAGAAAAAACAGGGCCAGAGCAAAAACACCATAAATTGCACCGTGCAGGGTTAAGAAGAGTCTGTTGCTCATACCGCTTCTCCCTGTCTGCTAACTGGCCCACGATGTATTGCGCTCAACGATTCATTGATATCAAAGATCATGCCCCGGACCGTTTCGACACCCAGTGCTTTCAGGCGTGCTGAATGCATCTCAAGGTAGTTCTGGGCACTGGTCTCATCTTCAAACAGATAGACCCCTCCGCCGCGCTTTTCCTGAGGATTTTTGGTCCAGATCTTCCAGATCATACCCGGCTCATCATTGATCGATCTGGCGAGATCGACCAGCTGTTCAGCCATCTCTTTGCCAAACGGGCCGTGAAAGTCAAAATCAACCTGTAATAATTTAGCCATGATAATCTCCTGCTAACGTTCTGATACCTGAGCGTCACTACGCTCTTTGTTGCAGAAATATAATATCTGTATAAATTAGACATAAAAGTTCATAATACTAAGCATTAATGTCTATAAAATGCACATATGAGATTAAAGACAACCCTTGAGCAATGGCTCACCCTAAGATCGATTGAGCAGGCGGGCAGTATTCAGGCAGCCGCAACGGTGCTGAATAAGAGCCATACCACGCTGATCTACGCCATTAAGAAGCTTGAAGAGCAACTGGGTGTTGCGTTGGTAGAGATTCAGGGGCGGAGAACGGTGCTCACCGAGAATGCCCGGGTTCTGTTGCGTCGGGCTGCACCCCTGCTGGATCAGGCCCGCGAGCTTGAGGTTGTGAGTGCGCAGCTATCGAGCGGAGTTGAGTCGGAAATTACTATCAGTATCGACCATCTGTGTGATCCGGCCTGGCTCTATGAACCTATGGCGGAGTATCTGGCGCAGAACAGTACGACATCGATTCAGGTGATCGAAACGTCGCTATCGAAAACCACGGAAGCGGTTACTTCAGAGCAGACCGATGTGGCAATCATCAACTTGCCGGTCACCAATTTTCCCGCCGAAGCGTTCGGGCTGACAAGCATGGTTCCGGTGGTTTCCGTGCACCATCCTCTGGCTGATAAGACATATCTGACAATGGCTGATCTTGCGACCAGTTGTCAGATTGTCGTCCGGGACCTTGGAGGTACCGGTACTCAGCAAAATCAGGATGTGGGTTGGCTGAAGTCACATCAGCGCATCACCGTGGATAATTTTGATCACGCGTTGCGTGCGGTGGCTTCAGGTGTGGGTTTCTGTCGACTACCGAGTCATATTGTTGAAGCGTGCAGTGATGATTCGCTCAAAGTGCTTCAGATTGAACATGCTGAGATGTATCAGGTGCCTTTGCATCTGACGCTGCCAAAAGGCGCGGCCACAGGTCCCGCTGCACGATGTTTCTATGACTTTCTGCTTGAAGCAGCCAGGAAGAGAAGCTGATACGTTAACTATCCAGCATTCTTAAGAACGCTGAGAGTTGGCGGGCTATAGAGCTAAGCCACAACACTGATAGTGCTGTGGCTTTATCGGATGTTGGATTAGTCGAAAGGGCAGTTTAAGCCCCTTGAAAACGCACTTGCCAGCGCTTCTGCAGCATCAATCCCAGACTGATCAGCAGACACAGCACGATGGCGTAGAGCATGGCGTTGCCCAATGAGTAAATAAACAGGCAGCAGACCGCCAGTCCCAGCGCAATCACCGGGCGGTGTCTGGTAGATAACAGACGCCATGCGGCCAGCATCGATGCTGTGTAGATCAGTACAAAGGCACCGTTGACCCAGTGTGCCAGTACCGGGAACTCCAGCTCGTAGCTGTAGCTGACGATCAGCATGCATGCTGACAGCAGAATAAACGTCAGCAGCGATACCGTAGGGATATTGTGCTGATTCACTTTCTGCAGTGCCGACGGGAGGATGCCTTCCTGGCTGAAGCTCCAGCCCAGTCGGGACAGGCTGGCAAAGTACACGTTAATGGTTGCGATACCGCAGATCAGACCCAGTGGTCCGATGATCCAGCGACCGCTGTCACCCAGCAGTAGCTCGAACGCGCCAACCATCGCCAGTTCGTGATTCGGTGCCAGCATCGACAGATAGGTACAACCGATAAAGATCAGCCCGACCAGGGTGACGCCCCCCAGAGTAGCCGGGATAAAGTCCTTCTTCACATTTTTAAACTCAGACGCGAGGTGAGTAATCGCTTCGATGCCCAGAAAGCTCCAGATCGCCAGGCCAATCGCTGCAAGAATGCCTTCTGTGGTGTTGATTGCAGTGGAACTGATCGCCGTGTTCTGAATCGCCACCGCTGAGACTGACGCTTCAGATGGGCTGAGTAACAGAGTGCCCAGCATCAGGCAGACCACCGCCAGAATCGCCAGTGTCAGTACCAGCTGAATTTTACCTGACAGCTTCAGGCCTCTCAGATTCAGGGCAAACAGAATCGCGAACACGCTCAACTCGGCACTGAGTTGCTGCTCTGGCGTCAGCACAATGATCGGCCGGATAAACTCAAAGCTCATAATGATCGCTGCGGCGGCACCGGGTGGGACTGCCAGCAGAAACAGCAAACCAACCACTTTGCCGGAAAAACCGCCGAAGGCTTTCTCGACAAAGTAGGCGGGTCCTGCTGCGTGGGTATAGTGACGGCCCAGCTCGGCAAATACGTAGGCCAGCGGCAGTACGCCAAGCAGCAGAATGATCCAGGCCCAGGGGGCGCTGTCCCCGGCTTGCTGCAGGGTTAACTGAGGGATGATAAACACGCCAGTGCCCAGCAATGTGGTGGCAATGAGCCCCATCCCTTGCCAGCGTGTTATGGTTTGATTTAGCCTTGTCATCCCGTTGCTCCCGACTTATTGTTCTGATGCCCTATAGTGTATGGATCAACGGTCAGGCAGTGTGCAGCATTGCGGTCACGATGTGACGGAATTCAGGCTTTATTACCCACGTTTTGCAGTCGAAACAGACATATGGACAGTTACGATCAGAAAATCATCGCCGCGCTGAAAGACAATGCCCGTCAGAGCGTCTCTGCTATTGCCGAACAGGTGCACTTGTCCCGTTCTGCGGTATCGGATCGGATTAAACGGATGGAAGAGCAGGGCGTGATACTGGGCTATCAGGTACTGACTGCCACGGAGAGTCAGCCAACCGAGCGGCTGAAAGCCTATTTTGAGATCCGCCATGGCGGCTTTAAGTGCAGACCGTTGGTGGAATTTCTGATGCAGTATCCGGAAGTTCAGCACTGTTACGGCACCAGTGGTGCGGTTGATCTGCTGGTGTATCTGGAATTCGATCAGATGCAGAGGTTGCATGACATTCTGTCGGCTGTTGATCAGCAGTTGCCAAAGGATGCCAAGATCGTGACCCATATGGTAATGCAGGAGTGGGGACGTTAACCTGCTGAGAGTCGGTATTTCCAGCGTTAAAAAGAAAAGGCCCTGATCAGTTGCAGGGCCTTTTTAGTTTACTGAACCGGCGTTATACGCCGGTTTCTATAAGTCGATCATCTGAGTCGAGAATCAGGACAGATCGGCAACCTCTTTTTCGATCATCTTCTTCACCTGATCTTCATTAGCGATATAGCTTTCACTGTCTTTACGCAGTGACTTCACCAGACCGACAATCATTGCCAGGATAACGAAGGTGAACGGCAGGGCACCGGCGATGGATGCCGCCTGCAGTGCTTTAAGCGCCTGGTTACCGCCCATCAGCAGTACCATCAGAGTTACCGCACCCAGAACACCACCCCACAGGATGCGCTGCTGTACCGGAGGACGACGGCCGAAGGACAGCAGGCGACCCAGTACCAGCGTACCGGAGTCCGCAGAAGTTACGAAGAATACGACAACCACAACCAGCGCACAGACTTTGGCAATAGTGGCAGCGACACCCGGTGTCAGTACTTCAAATGCGGTATACAGGGTACCGGCGTAATCCCAGTTATTGACGGAGGTGTTGTAGATCGTCATATCGGCGCCGTAGATCGATTCGTAGATACCGGCAGAACCGATGATGCCGAACCACACCAGCGACACGAACGATGGGATAAAGATAACGCCCAGCACAAACTCACGGATAGTACGACCGCGGGAGATACGTGCGATGAACATGCCTACGAAAGCAGCCCACGCGATCCACCAACCCCAGTAGAAGATAGTCCAGCCACCCTGCCAGGTGCGTTCTTCAGGGCTGCGAGCGGTCCAAAGTGTCATGGAGATCGCTTCGCTGGCGTAGTCACCCAGTGTGGTCAGGGTGCTGGCAATCAGATAGTTACCGTTAGACGCCATCAGGAAGTACAGCAGGATACCGATACAGATATAGCTGTTGAACTGAGACAGCAGCTTAATGCCTTTTGCTACACCAGTAGTAGCCGACATCGTCGCAATCACGGTGATCAGCAGAATCGAGATTACTGTGACTGTCTGGGAGGCTTCTTCAAGAATACCCAGAGAGATAAGACCGGCGCTGATCTGTTGAACACCCAGACCCAGCGTGGTGGCGATACCAAAGATGGTACCGACCACGGCCAGAATATCGACAGTATGACCAATCGGGCCGTAAATACGGTTACCGATCAGCGGATACAGTGCAGAACGAATGGACAGTGGCAGGCCCTTGCGGAACGCAAAGTAAGCCAGCGACAGACCAACGATACCGTACATACCCCAGGCAACAGTGCCCCAGTGGAATACGGTCAGGGTCAGGCCACCGGCAGCCGCTTCTGCAACGAGATCATTAGGAACTGGAAAACCTTCATCTCCCGGTTGCAGGCCAGCTGCCAGTGCGGCCTGTTTCGCTTCAAAGAAGCTGGCAACGGCGGCTTTCACGTCGGCACTCATGAAAGGGTTACCGCCACTCCAGCCACTGGCGAAATGGATCATCGGTTCTGACATGGAAAAGAACAGCATGCCCGCACCGGTACCGCAACCAAACAGCATGGAGAACCAGGCAAAGTTGGAAAATTCCGGGCGCTCATCGTCGCGGCCCAGGCGTATGTGACCGACCTGAGTGAACATCAGTACGGCGCATACGAGGAAAGAAATAAGCATGACCAGGATGTAGTACCAGCCCAGAGTCTGCTCGATCCAGCCCTTCAGGCCCAGGAACTGCTCGCTGGCAGTATCCCCCAGAAGGACGGTGTAAAGGATAAACACGCCAACCAGTGCGATGGCGGTGATACCCAGAGTTGAGTTGAGGCCCTTAAGAATGCCTCGTTCTGATATAAGCTCGTCTATCTGTTTTTCAGCAAGCATAGAATTACCTTTGTACTCTCGTTTCTTTTGTTTTTGTTATTGAAGTCAGCAGTGTTGGAATCACTTTGCTTTTTGCATCTCAGACAGGTCCGGTCAGAACCCGTCCGAAAACGAAAAAGGGACAGCCATCTGGGACTGTCCCTTTTCGATCAGTTAACCGTAGCGGCGTGCAAGTACTCTTAAACGACTCTTGAACTCCGAACGGTCGACATAGCAGCCCCGTAAGTGGCGGTTGCCGGCAGTCTCGTCGAACTTGTTCCTGCCATGCAGCACCCGACGGTTATCAAACACCACCATCTGGCCGCCTTGCAGCTTCAGTTCTATCTTGAAGCGCTCATCCTTCAGGCGGGCCATCAGGTTCCGGTATGCCAGATAATAATCGTGCATGATGTGATCCGGCAGATCGAATATATCTGCCAGGTGGGCGTTGTATTTGATCTCGATAATGTTGCCGAAGTTATCCAGATTGATCACCGGGTGGTGCTGGCGAATATCGTGCTCTTTATCGTGGAAACGGAACGGAATTGCATACTCCGCCAGCAGGCGGAAATGTTCCGGACGCTGATCCCGCAGTTCTTCCAGTACCCGCAGGCCGTCAACAAAGGTGGATTCACCACCGATGCTTTCGTTGCACAGGCAGTGCAGGAACTGATAGCCCGGCGGTGTTTCCTGGTTTGCCAGGTCGGTATGCAGGGGCAGAGAGATGGAGGTGTATGCCAGATTGATCGGATCTTTTTCGGAGACCACATCGAAGGTTACACCGAAGTTGGTCTGACGCAGATAGTCGATCCGCTGAGCGGTGTTGACCACGGCCTCATGATCACCCGGCATATTATTGATGATCGCCAGACCGTACTTGTCCAGACTGGTCATCCATTCATACAGAGCCTGATCACTGTTCATGATCTCCAGGTGGTTGCCCTGAGGAATGCGACTGACAAAGTCTGCTTCCCAGCTTTCATAGCCGGTGGTATGCAACTGACTCTGATCACCGGAGTAGCTGAATTCACGCAGCCAGTTCTGATCGTACTCGCTGTGATGATCATCTTCAGACCAGTCGATGATCAGCTTATCTTCATTGCTGGTCACTGACAGGGGATGAATCTGCTCGCTGACACTCAGAAGATCGAAACTGCGCTCGCCGGTTTGTGGGTGAAAGGCGGTAGGGCAGTTGTCTCTGAGCCACAGATAGTGGAACACGGATTCACTGTTGTCCTGCCAGATAATTCGCAGCGCATGCTCTTCTTGCTGAAGGCTTTGAATCTGGCCACCGGCAGGGGCTGGTGTGGGTGAAGTTAAGGGGGCCATGGTTGGGCTAGCTCCTTTTATTTTTTTTGTATGGATGTCCCCATGCTATTAATCTGGAAATGTTTATTCAAACAACGTATTTTGTGTAAGTTAATAAGAATAGCTAATAGATAATATGAAGACAGATCTGCCTCCCCTGAACTGGTTAAAGACCTTTGAAGCTGCTGCCCGCTTGCTGAACTTCAGCGCTGCCGGGCGTGAACTGCATATGACCCAGTCTGCTGTCAGCCAGCAAATCCGGCTGCTGGAGCACCATCTTGGTGAACCTTTGTTTCTCCGGGCGCACAGGAAGGTGGCTCTGACTAACAGTGGTCTGGCTTATCTGCCGGTGGTTCAGGGCGCAATCAGTAATCTGCAGCGCAATACTTCAGAGATTTTCTCGCCGGTCGGGAAAGGGCGGTTAGTAATTGAGGTCAGTCTTGCTTTTTCATCACTGTGGCTGGCCAACAATATTCATCGCTTCAGTGCCCGTTATCCGGGTATCGGCCTGCATCTGGTGCATGCTAACTGGGAAAGTGAGTTTGACAGTACTACCGTGGATCTTGCGATTATGCACGGTAAAGGAGAGTGGCAGGGGATGCATGTTGAGCCACTGATAACAGCAGAGCTGACGCCGTACTGTACTGGTAAGCTGGCGCGTCTGCTGAGTGATCCGGTTGATCTGCTGTCACTGCCTCTGCTGGATGTGGTTGGTAACAATACCCGTTGGCAACAGTGGTTTGAACATGTCGGTATTAACACCAGTGACAGCGATATACTCTATCACCGGGTTGATAACTCACTGACGACCACGCTGATGGCTGAATCTGGAATGGGGGTGATGCTGGGATATCCTGATCTGCTGGCCAGACAATACCTGAAGCGTAAGTTGCAGGCCCCGTTTGATATAAAAGTCCCGACATCGGATAACTATTTTCTGGCTTACCCGGAAGGTAAGCCTTTATCTAAGTCAGCCAGTGTGTTCTGTGACTGGTTGTTTGAAGAGCTCCGCTCCCCGCCGCGCTCATGGAGCGGGGAGAATCCAGCTGACGCAGAGAATAGCCAGTACTAGCAGGAACAGAGTTTCAGCAATGACCAGACTGATCTGGGCTTTACCCAGGCTCAGCATTGCCTGAATCGATGTTTTTACGCCCAGTGCGGCGATGGCAATCACCAGTAACCAGCGGGATAGTTGCCCGACAAACTCACTGATCGCTTCCGGAACCACTCCCAGGCTGTTGAGTGTTGCTAACACGGCAAAACCGATCAGGAATGGTGGAAACTGAATGCTGGAACGTTCCGATCGGTTGCCGGTACAGAGCAATACAGCGATCAGCACCAGAGGTAAGCAGGACACCCGCATCAGTTTGATAATTGTCGCGGTTTCACCGGTGGTTTCTGACATGGAGTAGCCAGCCCCCACCACCTGGGCCACATCATGGATCGTGGCTCCGAGAATGAATCCAGCCTGATGTTCGGTCAGTCCAAGCCCTTCGATGATGATCGGATAGACGATCATCGCCAGCGTGGATAAGGTCGTGACCGCGACCACCGTGAACAGAGTATCCCGCTCTGTGCGTTTATCCGCGATCAGAACCGCTGCCAGTGCTAATGCGGCAGACGCGCCACAGATCGCTACGGCACCGCCAGTCAGCAGGCCGAATTGCCAACGCTGACCAAGAAGCCTTGCTCCGAGCAGGCCGGAAATAATTGTCAGTACCAGTAGCCCCACCACCGCGATGACGCTGGTACTGCCCAGAGCCATAAAGTCGCCAGCGCTGATTCTTAATCCTAGTAACGCGACACCGACCCGTAGAAGGCTCTTCGAGCCCAGTTCGATGCCCGCCGCACAGCGGCTCTCCTGAGCCAGAAAGTTAAACGCCATACCGATCAGTAGTGCAAACAGCATAATCGGCGCGCCGTAGTGATCACCCAGAAATTGTGCAGCAATGGCAATGGTTATTGCCAACATCAGCCCTGGCATAAAGGTCGACCAGGCCTGGCTACAAGCCTGAAACTGGCGGGCGGGGTTGAGATCCATGATTCGATTTCCGTGATTATTGTTGTTGAGGTGACGGATTAAAATCATGCTAATTTCGTAGTATATCTAATACAAATTATCGTTTTTTAGGTACTTGATAAGATTTACTAATGCAGGGGCTATCTGTTTCAAAGCATTACAGAATCGCTTCTTGTGTAATAGGTTCTGTATCTTGTGTTTCGATGAGGGCTGATGGAATATAGCCCTCCATTTTGATTATATGAGGCGCAACCGTGCTCAGATTCATCGCCAATCCATGGTTTGTCGTGGCTGCCGGAGCCATTATTCTGATGTGTAATATGGGCATCCGTCAGACCATAGGGTTGCTGCTGCCAGACATCAATATCAGCCTGGATATCAGCATGACAGAGCTGTCGCTGGGTTTTGGTGTGCAAAACCTGATCTGGGGGGCGGTTTCTCCCATCGCTGGATTACTGGCTGAGCGCTTTGGTACTGTGCGGGTGTTGCTTGTCGGTGGCCTGTTTTACGCATTGGGGCTGGTGGTCGCGGCAATTGCTGAGAGCAGCATGATCTTTTTTATTGGAAACTCGGTGCTGATCGGTATCGGTACCGGTGCAACAGTGTTTCCTATTGTACTGGGCGCAGTGGGGCGGCAGTTTCCGACAAAGCACCGTACTCTGGCGCTGGGTGTCACCAGCGCTGGCGGATCATTGGGGCAGTTTGCTTACGCCATGTTGCATAACCAGGTCAGCACAACACTGGACTGGCATCAGACTTATCTGCTGTTTGCCGTGACGCTGATTCTGCTGTTTCTGTTTATCTGGCCGCTGACTGATGAAAAGCGACCTCAAAGTGTTGCAGCGGCAAAAGGTTTTGACTGGCAGGCAATCGGGCAGGCACTCAGGAGCCGGGACTATCTGCTGCTGAACATCGGCTTTTTTGTATGTGGGTTCCATATCGCTTTTCTGACGGTGCATATGGCCGGTATGGTCAGTTACTGTGGTCTGCCGCCCTCCGTTGCCGGTGATTCGCTGGCGCTGATTGGTCTGATCAATATCGGCGGTGGTGTGCTGGCCGGCTGGGCCGGTGACCGCTGGCATAAACCCGGCTTACTGGTTCTGATCTACTGGGCCCGGGCCTGCCTGATTATGGGACTGCTGCTTATCTCTCCAAGCTCTGAGCTGTTCTATATTTTCGGGGCGCTGATGGGGATGCTGTGGCTTTCCACCGTGCCGGTAACCAGCGGTATCATTGCCGATATTTTTGGCACAAAGAATCTGGCGTCGCTGTTTGGAATAGTGATGTTCAGCCACCAGATCGGTGCCTTCTTCGGCAGTTGGTTCGGCGGTTTATCGATCGATCTGTTCGGCTCTTATGACTTTGCGTTGATGATCAGTGCCGGGCTTGGATTGCTGGCGGCAGCATTGCATCTGCCAATAACACCAAAGCGTATGCGTCAGTACCAGATGAGTCCTGCCTGAAGAGAGTAATTTAACGGGTATCAGAACCAGTTTTTTGGTTATATGTTTAGCTTCAAACGAACTTGATCGACTGTTCAGTTAAACATACTCTTATGCCCGTTTATTTGTTTGCAAGGTTTTCTTATGTCGTTTCTGTATGGCAGATTTCAGGCCATTCAGGCGATCTCTCTTCTCCTTGTCAGCCTTCTGTTTACGCTAATTACACTGTGGGCATTGGAAGCCGTCTGGCAGGATCGTGCGAGTGATATCCATACGCGTTATAAAACGCTGGATAGCGCGATCATGGGTGAATTCATCAGTAATTTAAATCAGTTAAACAGTGCCTCCGGTATGTCTCCCTGCAGTCCGGAAATGCTGAAATTGATGAGAATCGCTGAGTACCGTTCCCGCTACTGGCACGAATACGCCTACGTTGAAGACGGACTGCTGTTGTGCAGTACCAGCCTCGGTGTGCTTGATCAGCCCATCCCGGAAGCTCCTGCCGATTTCGTAAATGATGAGTTCTCTTTCACCCGGAACTTCCCGGTGCCTCTGCTGGACGGTACTGTCAGTGCTATGCGCATGCAGCAGGGCAGTTACCGGGCTCTGTTGAAACCGATGGCAAATCCTGCCGACAGTGAATCCTGGCTGGATATGGGTGTATTTACTCTGGTACAGGGTGAATATCATGAAGTGGCGGGTTCAGCGACTTATATACCGGGCAAGGAATACATACCTGATAGCTTCCAGAAGCCCTATGTTATGGAATGGTACGATCAGGGCTACTGGGTTTCACAGCTTTGTCTGCGCCAGGATGCGTGCGCGGTTGTCTCAGTGGATATCATCGAATTTTTCAGTTCTGAAAATGAGCTGGTCAGCCTGGCGATACTTGGCTATCTGGTGATTATTCTGCTGGTGGCGATGCTGCTGCCGCTGCAATATCAGCGTTTCTTTTCTCTGCATCAGCAGGTTCGTCGTGGTATTCGTCCGGGGCGTATCGTGTGTCACTATCAGCCGGTTATCAGTATCGATCAGGACCGTCCGGTGAACTGTGAGGTACTGGCTCGCTGGATTGATGAAAGCGGTGCGTTGGTGTATCCGGATCAGTTTATTCCTGCAGTGGAAGCGCACGGTTTAACCTCTCAACTGACCCGTGAAGTGTTGCTGGCGGCTACCGGCGATCTGCAGAAGGCAGGCTTGCTGGGCAAGATCCCTTTTTCGATTAATGCGTTCCCTGAAGATATTGAAAGTGGTGCATTACTGGCCCTGATTGATGACGTTCTGCTGCCTGAGTTCCACAGTTTGCTCACAGTGGAGCTGACCGAGAAAGAGATCAATGATATGGACCACCTGTGCGCCGGGATAATGGCCATGCGCGCACGGGGCATCCGGGTCGCCATTGATGATTTTGGTACCGGCTATTCCAACCTGAATCATCTGGAAAAACTCTGTGTCGATTACATTAAGATCGATAAGAGTTTTGTCTGGGGGCTGGATGAAAGTACTGTCCATAGTGGGCTGGTACAGAACATCGTTTATCTGGCAGAAAGTCTGGGGCTTCAGACAGTCGCTGAAGGCGTTGAGACGCAGCAGCAATTGAAGATGCTGGCTCAACTGGATGTGCAGTATGTTCAGGGTTACTACTTTTCCCGGCCACTGCCATTTGATCAGTTCCAGCTGTTTCTTGAGCGCTATAAGAAACGCTCCGTCACTCCGAGAAAGCAGACCAGTTTTCTGATTGAAGAGCCAGGCTGAGTGTTGTTAAACGTCAGCCTTGCTCGCTATCTGATGCGAACGCATAGCTCTCCTGCTGGCCGCGTTTAGCGAGATACATCGCTTTATCCGCCTGACAGATCAGCTCTGTGGCAGTCCCGCCATCACCTGGGAACAGGCTGATACCGATACTGGCACTGATGCTGACGCGGGTGTCAGATACAGTGAAACCGGCCTCCAGGCTGGCAAGTATCTTCTGAGCCACATCGATGGCAGCTTCGGGAGAATCGATGTCGATCAGCGCGACGAATTCATCGCCACCAATTCTGGCGAGAGTATCTGTGGCACGGAAATTGCCAGCCAGAGCATTAGCAATCTCCTGTAGCAGTTTATCGCCTTCAGTGTGGCCAAACTGATCATTGATCGGTTTGAATTCGTTCAGGTCGATAAACAGCACTGCCAGTTTTCGCTGCTGTCTTTCACTGCGAATAATGGCGCTTTCCAGTCGTGACATGAACATCAGTCGATTAGGAAGAGAGGTCAGCGGATCGTGGTAGGCTTTGTTAATCAGTTCATCGGTTAACTGGCGGTCACTTTCCGGACTGCGTAACACCGCCACATAGCGGTTCATTTGCGGGTTGCTATCGCCGACCCGGCTGATCGTGACCAGATAGGAGTGGTTACCATCGTCAAACAGTTCACCCTGCCAGTTTGCGCTCTGCCCGATGATCTCCTGGAGTGGAAGGCCCTGTTTTGACGGGATATGGAAAAGATCACTGAAGAAGGCCGGCGCAGTGTTCTGCTGGCCCTGGTTAAAGCAGTGCTTGGCGGCTGAATTAGTTGACAGAATCAGGCCGGTTTCTGACAGAATGAAGCAGGGATCACTGGTGGTTTCGAACAGCAGTGAAGAGGTCAGCAGACGCTGCTCTGTTTCCCGTTCAAAGGTGACATTGCGGCCGATTCCCACCAGACCGATAAGGTTGTTGTGCTGATCCCGTAGCGGCAGTTTGTACATATCTAGCAAACGGCGGCGACCGTCGGTATAGCTGACCCATTCATCACAACGTTGTGAGGATTCCAGCTCCAGAACCTGATCATCCCGGCTGGTGATATACGCGGCCGAGCGCTCTGACATCAGTTGTCTGTCGTTGTTGCCGATAATGTCTGAACGGTCCAGCCCGAGGAACTCGGCAAAGCTGTCATTACACAGTTGATAGCGGCGCTGCATATCCTTCATGAAGATCATATCGGGCACCGCATTAATAATGGTGCTGAGAAGCTGCCGTTCCTGTTCCAGCGCCTGCTGGGCGGTAATCACTTCTGTGATATCACGAACCACTACAGCGACGCCCGGACCATCGGTCAGCGGGCCGTTGTAAACATTGTGCTGACCGTCAAGAAAGCGCATCTCGCCTTTGTGGTTTTCTCGCCAGAATTGCAAATGGTGGTCTTCTCCGGCCAGCGTCTTATCCAGTGCCGGTTTCAGACTTTCATAAAAGACCATCTCGCCATGGAGTTCGCAGACTGTCCGCCCGACGATGTCTGAACGGGGAAGGCCGAAAAAATTCACGTAGCCCTGACTGACCGCCTGATAGCGGTAGTGTCGATCCACCACTGAGACCAGGTCACAGATATGATCGAGAATGGATGCCTCGCTATCCTTTGTCAGTCTGGAATCTAGGCTGGAGTCAGAGGTCATGGGCATCCCTTCTCATGCATGCTTTCAGTTTACTTTAGCAGACCCGGTTCAAATCGGTACTGAGATCTGATCGCCGGTCAGCCCGGCGGAATCTGATGTAAACGCAGAATTAAAACAAATGTTTGTGTCGGAGTCGTTAATCTTTTACACAACCATGGACAGAAAAATCAATACAAGGAGTAGCATTATGAACCCTCTATTCGTAAAAGGTTCGCAGTTTTTCGAAGAGATAAGACCGGTGTATAAAGCCGGATTGAAGCTGGTTGTAGTGTCCCATGTGCTGGACAGTGCGCCCGGCTATCTGAAGACTCTGAGTGCGATGGCAGAGGTCGCGATGCTGTTGCCCAAACCGCGCAGTATTGATCAGGATATTCTGGCTCGCTTGCAGCCGCACTATAACGTGGCTGTGAAATCCCGCCAGCAACTGGCATCGGCAGAAGTGGTCGCGGCGATAGTGAATGATGTTGCCCCCGAAGGTGAGCTGATTCTGGTGGATATCGGTGGCTATTTTGCAGCCGCGCTGCCACAACTCACCGACCGTCTCAGAGCACGGTTGTTGGGGATTGTAGAAGTCACGGAAAATGGTCACCAGCGATATGCTGCGTTACCCGAATTACCGGTGCCGGTGATTTCGCTGGCCCGCAGTCCTTTGAAAGGACCGGAGGATTATCTGACCGGACAGTCGATCGTCTACTCGGCTGAAGCGCTGATGCGCCAGTGCCATCATATTATGAATGGCGGTCATGCCGTTGTATTCGGTTACGGTAAAATCGGTAGCTCTATCGCCAAGGCGCTGCACGCTAAGAATGTGAACACCAAGGTAGTGGAACTGAATCCTATCCGGGCAATCGAGGCGATGTCCCGGGGATTCGAGCTGATTGATAAAGAGGCTGCCCTGCAGAGCAGCGATGTGATTTTCTGTGCTACTGGTAATCAGTCTCTGGCGAATCATGACTTTGCCCGGGTTAAAAACGGCGCGTTTATCTTTTCTGTGACGTCGTCCGATGACGAACTGGAGCTGAGTAAAGCAGAGCAGAATTTTGCAGTGAAACCTGTCACAGATCATATCGCCCGATACGAAAGACTGGGACAGTACTTCTACCTTGCGAACTCTGGAAACGCGATTAACTTCATCCATAACGCCGAAGTAGGTCCCTACATCTATTTAGTGCAGGGGGAGGTGATTCGTGCTATTGAGTACGTCAGTGGGGGACATAGCTTAACCGGTTTATCCGGATTACCCGAGACAGTCCGATTGGATCTGGCGCGACACTGGCTTGATGTTTTTAAGCATTAGTAGGTCGCAACTGATCAAATTGGTGTCGTTTTTAACTATCTTTTCTCTTGCCGCATTCTGCACGATGGGTAGGAGTTGTCCGTAGCCTGCTCAGGAGAGATGCCACTATGCCCGCTTCACAACACACTAACCCTAAGAGTGATATTGAAATAGCGCAGGAATCCGAGATTCGGCACATTCGTGAAATTGCCGCCGGTCTGGATATAGAAGAGCAGCATTTGCTGCAATACGGTCACCATAAGGCGAAGATTTCGCTGGACTATATCAATTCATTGCAGGACCGGCCCAACGGTAAACTGATTCTGGTTGCCGGGATCAACCCAACCAAAGCGGGTGAGGGTAAGACAACCACTACCGTGGGTCTTGGTGATGCGTTACGCCGGATTGGTAAGAATGCCTCTATCTGTCTGCGTGAGCCATCACTGGGCCCCTGCTTCGGGGTGAAAGGTGGTGCTGCCGGTGGTGGTTACTCCCAGGTGATTCCGATGGAGGATATCAACCTTCACTTCACCGGTGACTTCCACGCTATCGGTGCCGCACATAACCTGTTGTCCGCCATGGTCGATAACCATATCTATTGGGAAAACCAGGAACGTCTGGATCTGCGTCGGGTGGTCTGGCGTCGGGTCGTGGATATGAACGACCGTGCGTTGCGTGAGATTACCAACGGTCTGGGGCCGATCACTAACGGCTTCCCACGTACAGACGGATTCGATATCACCGTTGCATCGGAAGTAATGGCGATCTTCTGTCTGGCGACTGACCATGAAGACCTGAATCGCCGTCTGGGTAATATCGTGGTCGGTTATCGCCGCGATAAGACGCCGGTTTACTGCCGTGATATTAATGCCCATGGCGCGATGACCGCGCTGCTTAAAGATGCTATTCAGCCAAACCTGGTACAGACGCTGGAAGGAACGCCAGCCTTTGTTCACGGCGGCCCGTTTGCCAACATCGCGCACGGCTGTAACTCAGTACTGGCAACCAGCTCTGCTTTGAAAATGACCGATTATGTGGTCACTGAAGCAGGCTTTGGTGCTGATCTGGGGGCTGAGAAGTTCTTCAACATTAAGATGCGTAAGTCCGGCCTGAAGCCGGATGCTGCAGTTATCGTTGCGACCATTCGAGCACTGAAGATGCATGGCGGTGCTGAGCTGGAAGAGCTGAAAACCGAGAACCTGGACGCGTTGCGTAAAGGCTTCCGCAACATTGCCCGTCATGTTGAGAATACTCGTAAGTACGGTCTGCCGGTGGTTGTTGCGATCAACCGCTTCAGTGCTGACAGCGATGCTGAAGTGGCACTGCTGAGCGAGCTGTGTACTCAGATCGGTGTTAAAGCGATCACCTCGGATCACTGGGCATTGGGCGGCGAAGGTGCTGAAGATCTGGCTCGCGAAGTGGTACGTATGATCGACGAAGAGCCAGCCGATTTCCGCTACCTCTACGAAGATGATCTGCCGCTGTGGGATAAGGTTCGTACTATCGCTCAGGAGATGTATGGTGCTGAGGGTATTATTGCGGATCAGGCGGTACGTGATCAGTTTACCCGCCTGCAGGAAGAAGGTTATGGCCATCTGCCTGTCTGTATCGCGAAGACACCGCTGTCATTCTCTACCGATCCGGATCTGAAGGGCGCGCCAAGCGGTCATGTGGTTCCTATTAAGGATGTACGTTTGTCTGCCGGTGCCGGATTTGTGGTGGTTGTTTGTGGCTCGATCATGACTATGCCGGGTCTGCCGCGGGTGCCTTCTGCAGAGAAAATCTATGTGAATGAGGAAGGGCAGATCGAAGGTCTGTTCTGATCTGACAGCCATCACTATCAAGGCGTAGCAGGGAAACCGGCTACGCCTTTTTTACTGGTAGAGTTACTTAGTGACAGAGCTCCACGGGGTCACCCGTTGATGAATGAATATAGCAAAACCATTGTGGAGCTATGGAGCGTTGCGTAGCTTTGAGTTTTCTTCAGCCCAAAGGACTGTGGCAGTAAGAGCATCATGCATGCCGAGGGGGGGGAGTTAGGCGCGATTGGCGCGTTGATTGCTTAAGTATTGCCTAAGTATTGCTTAAGTTAAGTGCGTTGAGTTACTTGCTTTAGCGTGCTATGCAATAATGGCTTATCAGAAAGCTATCGTTTTACCTGTGATACAGGTATATAACAAGGAAGGTTATAGCGTGTTTTTAAAATCCAATGAAGAGCGTTTTTTCTTTGCGGCAGACGGCTCCATTGACGAGTTTCATCTTGTCAGAATGACAGGGCGGGAAACCCTGTCGCAGAGCTTTCGCTTTGAAATAGAAGTGGTGTCTCAATACCCGGATATTGAGCTGACGCCAATACTGGGGCAGCCAGGCCTGATTACTCTGCAGGACCAGACCCATACTGGTGAACCTTATACACGCTTTATTCATGGCGTGGTGACCGAAGCTGAGTTAGAAGATAGCAATCT
>JAOXSA010000468.1 GCA_025800245.1 Amphritea sp.
AAAAGCATGCGGTCGCAGACCTGCGATGGCATCACATCCTCTATGCCCAGCTGAAGCAATCGCAACCGTTGGCGCGGGTCGTTTCGGGGTTGCAATACGAAAACAGGGATTTGATTGGCAATTTCATGGAGTTGAATGCAAAATCGCTTTAAGGTCATGTCATAAATTGGTGGCTTCAAAAGAATTGCATCCGGCAGAGACGAGTATGATTGATCGGCCGCGCCATACGGCAGAGGGACCTCAGGTGATCCGACACATAGGTGTTGGCGTAGGATGCTGAGCGCTTCATTGGCGGTGTCGGCCTGCATCAGAGTGAATAGGCCTGTCTGTAATCTGACGCGTAATGCAATACGTCCAGTGACATCTGGATCTATGATCAACAGTTTCCCGGGCATTGCATAGACCCTCTGATTGTCGCTTTTATGGGTGTGAGCCTGCGTTGGATATATCTGTGACGCGGCCCTGCTTGTTCCTGCTCAGAAAACATGAAAAGGGTTAATAATTCCTTTAGATGTCGCGCGCCATGCTGGTGCATGTGAGACTGTGACTTAGCCCGGGTGATCTGATGACTGTTCTTTCCGCTGATGCCGCCGAAACTCTTGCCTTGCAGGCGCTGGGCTGGTTGGCCGCCAACGAAG
>JAOXSA010000470.1 GCA_025800245.1 Amphritea sp.
GCAAAGAGCGTAATTAATACCTTCAATACCTACCGATTCAACAACTAAATACCATGCTGGTTGGATACGATGGTGATCTTGATCGGTAGGGTCGTAGATCATCGAAAAGGGTTTAAGGGTATTCTCTGCCGCTAACCGAAAATAGCTCTTTGCCTGATCCGGGTCGCCCAGGTAGGTATAACAGCGCGCTATATCAGCATAGCTCCCCCCTTGGCCATAGTAATGTGCCTCAATCTGCACACCCTCACGCTCATAAAAGCCGGATACAAGGTTCTTATCACTATCCGCGATACTGCGTTTGTCACACTCAATCCAGCATTGGACCTCTTCAACCTTGATCACACTCATTTAAATACCTCCTGTATAACTTCCCTGGCTTCATTAAAATTATCGATCTTAAACCGGTCGAGCTCCGTACTGATGTTACCTTTCGTATCTCGTTCAAATACAACCGTCTCGCCGGTAGTGGTATTGGTATGACTGGATATATGCCGTTTATGTCCTCTCGAAGCTTTAATGCCAATCCATAAGTCAATCTCCGCTTGCGTATAGGGGCCACCCTGACGGTCTGATGGCTGATTCACCTTCGCTTGCTTTTTAGTCATTATTTTTGCGCGGCGAATGTTTTTCCATTGTGAGCCCTGCTTATTACCAGCAACATCTTCAGCCACGGTGCGGTTGGTATGACGGTTACCTTTGGCTTCCCACTCGGAGAGTTTGCCGTGGCTGTCCTGGGTCATGCCATCGGGGCCATGGTAGCGGTTGTTATAGCGCGGATCATTACTGTGGCCGAGGCGCCTTTTTGCCTGTTCCATCCCCAGATTTCCCAGCGCTTCGGCTTCTGAGCGAGCATCCTTCAGCGCATTTTGCAGGTCTCTGGAAAACCCTTTAGGATCACGCACAATATCGCGGCCGCGCCCCAGAAGTGTATCCAGCGCGAGCAGCACGGCGGGATAGGCTGGCACTGCGGCAATGGCTGCCGCCCCCTGCTGTTCCTTATCCAGTATATTCAGCGCAGTTTTGCCCGTATTTCGATAGGCTTTGCCCACATCTTCAGCAGTCAGGGTGTTACCCTTTTTATCTTCAAACTTAATAACGCCTTCTTTGTGCAGCCATTCAGCAGTGCTAGCAGCCTGAGAGCGGACAACGTCGTTGACTACCTGCTTAGCTGCCCCTTTAACTTCGTGCCACCAATCGGGCTTTTCTTCAGGTTGGATCGCTTGCTGGTTTCCACCGCTGCCACCGCCTCGCTGAATACCCAGCAATTTTTTAACGTAGAACTCCAGAGAAAAGGGTAGAAAGTGCTGCAGATCACCGGTACTTCTTTCAACCAGGTAATACTGTGGGCTGAGAGCAAGCACAACGTAACTGCCATCTTTAATATCAGATTCTGTGATTTTGCCGTACCAGTTATCCTGATAAAAAACACAAGTACTGGTGTGGGGTGAACCCGTACGGCCTCTTAACGCTGATAAGGCATCGCTGGGGTCCATAACATAGGCAAGATCGTCTTTTTCAAGATTCCATACTCGCTTAACGCTACGCATTCTATATTTCCTTCATCCTTGAATTAAACGAGATAGTAGCAAAGCAAGCAAATAGGCGTCTATCCAAAGCAAAAATGGTTCGCTCATCAGAATGGTTACCGTTTCTCATTTTGCAATTCAGATTGCAGTATGTTCCCAGGAAAGACTATTCGACTTCATCAAACATCACATAACCATCTGTTTTATATAGACAACTATTTCTGGCTCGATTCTGGCATCAGTCCCTATACCGGATAAAAAAGGAGCCAGACCAATGATTTCCCGCATACAGAATCTACCCGTCGCCGTCAGGCACAGTCTGATCTACGCATCGGCCCTGGCACTGTCGAAAGGCCTTGCGCTGATCATGGTACCCGTAAGCACCCACTTCCTGACCCCGGAAGACTACGGTCGGCTGGATGTCTTACAAACCCTCGCGGATCTGCTCAGTATTGTGATCGGTATGGGACTGGCCGAAACCCTGTTCCGCTTTGCCGGCAGTGCTGACAATGACGCCGAGCGTAAACAGGCCAGCGCCAATATCTTTGGCCTGGCACTCTGTCTTGGTGCGCTGGCACTGATTATCGGTCAGTTACTGGCTGGCACTATCAGCCAGTGGTTACCGGGCAATGTAGCAGAACTGGAAGCCCGACTGATTCTGGCCAGCCTGTCGATGGTCGGGACGATTCTGGTGCCACTGGCCTGGCTGCGCATGCAGGGCAGTGCCTGGACCTACTTCTTCGGCACCGCTGGTCGGGTGGCACTGCAGGTGGCTGTTGCTGTGCCGCTGCTGTTTATGGGTTTTGGCGTGACTGGTGTACTCAGCGCCACGCTGCTGTCTGCGGTGATTCTTTGTTTGTGGCTGATCCGGGCGCAGTGGCGTGATACCGGTATCAGTTTCGAATTCAGCCGCTTTAAAACCTATTCCGTCTACGGCGGCCCGCTGATCTTTGTCGGGATTTCCGGCTTTATCCTGGGCAGCTTTGATCGTTGGATTCTGGCCGATGCCGTCGGCACCGCCGAGATGGCTCAGTACGCACTGGCGGCAAAGTTCGGTCTGATTACAGCGGTGCTGATTCAGCCCTTTGATCTGTGGTGGCACCCACGCCGCTTCAGCATGGTGAAAGAACCCCAAGGCACGGAACGCTGTGCACGCGTGGCCTCGGTAGGCGTTGTTATGGCCATCGGTTCAGCCCTGATTGTCGCCGCAACCGGACCAACCCTGGTGCGCTGGCTGACACCACAAACCTACCACGATTCGATCCAGTATATTCCCTGGCTGGCAACGCTGGCGGCAGTTCACAATGCCAACGGTAATCTGGGTTTTGGTGCAATGAGCGAGAACACCACCCTGCGCCCGGCACTGATTGATGGTATGGCGGCTGGCATCGCCCTGGCGGGTTACCTGATTCTGATTCCTCAGTATCATGCCTGGGGCGCTATCGCGGCCACCAGCCTTGCGCTGAGTCTGCGTCTGATTGTGACCTACCGTATCAGCCAGCAAGCACTGCAACTGCCTTACCGACTGCGCCGCCTGCTGCTAACCTCTGCAATCGGTCTGGCCTGTCTGAGCCTGATGCCTGCAGATCCGATCAGCCTAGCTACGGTGATGCAAAGCCTTGGCCTGCTGGTGTTGTTCAGTCTCAGTGCCATTTTGCTGGGACTGGTGCCACTGCCAGAGCGTTCAATCACACTGCTGGCCCGTTTCACGGGTCGCTGAGCGACAGGCCGCAGCATTATGCATTCTCTGCAACTCCTGCAACGCTGGCAGCAGATCACCCTGGCATCTCTGGTGGTTCTGCTGCTGGCGCTGGCCTGGTACAAAATCCCCCACCCGGCCATTGCCGCCGCCGGGCTGTTGCCACTGCTGCTGGTCGCCGGGCTCAGGCTGCCGTTTCTGCTCTGCCTGGCGTTTATTGCGTTTTCTTTCTTCCGCCTGCATGAGGTGTTCCCTGCCCTCTATCCACTAAAGATTCCTCAGTTGCTGGCCCTCGGCACGCTGGGATCGCTGATGGCCAATTTACTGACGCAGCGTATTCAGATGTTCTGGAGCCGGGAACACAGTACCTTTCTGCTGTTCTTCGGATTGGTCATTATCGGTGCAGCACTGGCGACTAACCGGGCTGCCGCCATGAGCAGCCTGACCGGTACCTATATCAAGATCGCCATCATGGTGTTAGCAATCAGTTGGCTGCTGCGCCGGGAATCCCAGTTCAAAGCTGTTTTGATCAACATGATTCTGTGCGGCATCGGTGTGGGCCTTGTAGCACTGCGTAATAAGAGTCAGGGGCTGGAACTGGTGGAAGGCACCCGGGTAACTATCGGCCGCAGTATCGGCTCAATGCTGGGCGATCCGAATGATCTGTCACTGGTACTGCTATTTCCCGCCGCCTTTGCCCTGGCGGTATTGCTCACCCCACGGATGGGAAAACTCTGGAAACTGCTGGGGCTGATCGGCTTTATCACGGTGGTCTGCGCCATTATCGCCACCCAGAGCCGGGGCGGCTTGCTGGGCATCTGCGCCGTCAGCGGCGTGTTTGCCTGGCGTCGGGTACAGAATAAAGCGCTACTGGTCTCGGTGGGAGTATGTGCATTAGGGGTTCTGTTTGTACTGGCTGGGGTCAGCGACCGGGCCTCTGGCGGTGCCCATGAAGAAGGAATAGATGAGTCCGCCATGGGGCGCATCTACGCCTGGCAGGCCGCCATCGGCATGGCGGTTCACCACCCTCTGACCGGTGTTGGCATCAACAACTTTATCTCCAACTACTTCGATTACAGCCCCCATTGGGATGGCAAGAACCACGCGGTACACAGTACCTGGTTCGGTATTCTGGCGGAAACGGGCTTACTCGGGTTTATGATCTTTAGCACACTGATTATTCAGATCGCCCGCATCGGTTTCAAAAGTGTGGCCTATTTTCAACCCCGCTCTGAATCAGACCACTCCGGAGCAACTCAAAGTTACTCCCCGGTGCTTTATGCCTGCGCCCAGTCAGTTCAGGCGGGTCTGGCCGGTTTCTGTATTTCCGGCACCTTTCTCACCATGGGTTTCACCTGGCCAATCTACATTCTGCTCTCGCTGGCAATCGCATTATCACAGTATCGGATCAGCGCCGAGGCAAAACGCCTCGCAAAATGCGAAACGCCTCATTCTAACGCCCCTCAAAAAACACATAACTCACTGAAATAAAATAACTATTCAGTTTGGCACAGTGTCTGCAGTAACCATTACATACGCCCATGGGTCTGTTATCAGCATGTCTCCAGCAAAAAGAGCACTGATAAAAGCCCCTTCAATAACAGGAGTAAGAACAATGTGTGGAATTGTCGGATCTATCAACCACAACAACATCGTGCCTGACCTGCTGGCGGGCCTGAGTAACATTGAATACCGCGGCTATGATTCGGCCGGTATTGCTGTCATTGATAACGATGGACTCACCACCATTAAACGCCCGGGTAAGCTCGAACAGCTGAAACAGGAGCTGGCGAACCAGGCACTGCGCAGCCATACCGGTATCGGCCACACCCGCTGGGCCACCCACGGCTGTCCGAACGAAGCCAACGCTCACCCGCACAGCAATGATGATGTATCCGTGGTGCACAACGGTATTATCGAAAACTACCTTCAGCTGCGTCAGTGGCTTACGGCAGAAGGTTTCAGATTCCAGAGTGATACCGATACTGAGGTTATTCCTCATCTGATCAGCCTGTTTCTGGAGCAGGGTCAAGCACCGCAACAGGCGCTGAATACAGCTCTGCAGCATCTGGAAGGCGCGTTTGCCATTGGTGTGCTATTCCGCAAAGAGCAGGATCATCTGTACGCGGCCCGTAGAGGCAGCCCGCTGGTACTGGGCCAGAGCGATCAGGGGCTGTGCCTGGGCTCAGACACCATGGCGCTGGCACCGGGCATTGATCGTATTCTCTATCTGGATGAAGGCGAACAGGCCTGCATGACCCGGGATTCGTTCCAACTGCTGGATCTCAACGGCCGCGCTATCAAACGGGATATGCAAGCATACACCAGCCAGCAGGATGACCAGAGCAAGCAGAACCACAAGTTCTACATGCATAAGGAGATCCACCAGCAATCGGATACGGTGCGAAATACCTTCAAGCATACCCAGCATCTGCTGCCGGAACTGCCTGTCGATTTCACCCGCCTGGATCGCATCAACATCATCGCCTGCGGTACCTCACACTACGCAGCAATGGTGGCGAAATACTGGTTTGAACAGATCGCCAGAATTCCGGTGGATATCGATGTCGCCTCAGAATTCCGCTACCGCTCTCCACTGCTGTCACGCAACGGCCTGTCGATCTTTATTTCACAGTCCGGCGAAACCGCTGACACGCTGGCGGCACTGCGCTACACCAAAGCGCTGGGGCAGAAAACCCTGAGTATCGTCAATGTGGCCCAAAGCACCATCGCCCGCGAATCGGACTTCAGCCTGCAGACTCAGGCGGGCCCTGAGATCGGCGTAGCGTCCACCAAGGCTTTCACTGCGCAGTTGGCAATTCTGGCCAGTCTGGCAATCCACGCAGCAGACCGCTGCAAAGCGATCCAGATTCAGGAGTCGAATCGGTTGCTGATGGAAATTGCAGCCCTGCCGAGCCTGATCGATATGACCCTGGAGCTGGAGCCCCATTTCCAGCTGATCGGCGAAAGCATCAAAGACAGCCATAACGCCTTTTTTATCGGCCGTGGCAGTAACTTCCCGCTGGCATTGGAAGGCGCACTTAAGCTGAAAGAGATCAGCTATCTGCATGCCGAAGGTTTTGGCGCCGGTGAGCTGAAACACGGCCCCATTGCCCTGATCGAATCCGGCGTACCGGTGTTTGTCATCGCGCCAAACGATGGCCTACTGGAAAAGACCCTCTCCAATATGGAAGAGGTGATGGCCCGGGGCGGTCGCTGCATCGTACTGGGTGATCACCACAGCTGTGGCAACCTGCCGCTGGAAGTGGAGAGCATCACTCTGCCCGCCTGCGACAAAGTGTTTGCCCCGATTATCTATGCGATCGCGCTGCAACTGATCGCCTATCACGCCGCGCTGGCCATCGGCACAGACGTGGATCAACCCCGTAACCTGGCAAAATCGGTGACAGTAGAATGAATAATTTACAGCAACTGAAAAAATGGGTGAAAACCGCTGATCATCCACTGGCACGGGCTATTAAGGCAAGCCACGATCAGCTGCACCACTTCGAGATTCCGGCCATCGGCCTGATCTATAAACCGCTGCGGGCACTGCATCATCTGATCAGCCATAGCCTCAGTAGCCTGACCCGGGTGCTGTACTGGACACCGATGTTCAGAACCCGGTTAGTAAACAAGTGTCGACGGCTCTACCTGTACGGCGGTATGCCGCTGGTACAGGGCAGTCTTGAGATCAGTATGGGCGACAACTGCCGCGTCTCCGGCCAGACCACCTTCTCCGGTCGCTGGTGTGGTCAGGAAACCCCGCAGCTGATTATCGGTAACAACGTCGGTATCGCCTGGCAGACCACCATCGCCGTTGGCCGCAAGGTGATCATCGAAGATAACGTCCGGATTGCAGGCAGAGGTTTTCTGGCCGGATATCCCGGTCATCCAATTGACCCACAAGCCCGGGCCAAAGGCCTGCCGGATACGGATGATCAGGTCGGAGACATCATCCTTAAAAAAGATGTCTGGCTCGGCTCCGGTGTCTCAGTGATGAAAGGTGTCACCATCGGTGAAGGCACTATCGTTGCTGCCGGCAGCGTGGTGACCCGCAGCCTGCCGCCTTTTGTAATGGCCGCCGGTGTGCCCGCAAAAGTGATTATGAAACTGCCGCCCTCTTATCGCCCTTCCGAGGCGGATATGACAGGCAGTAAACCAGGCCACAATGTCAATCTGGCAAATAGCAAAACACAGGATAAGAATCATAAGGAGCGTGCCGCATGAAAATCGATATGCTTGTCTTCGGCGAAGACTGGGGCCAGCACCCCAGCAGTACCCAGCACCTGATCCGACACCTGATGCCGGAACAGCAGATACTCTGGGTTAACTCACTGGGCCTGCGTCGTCCCCGCCTGAATAAGCGGGACCTGAAACGGGCCTGGAACAAACTCGGCGCCATGCTGCAGAAGCCCCATGCCAATAGCTCTGAACCATCCGAGGCCCCGAAACTGGTCAACCCGGTCGCCCTGCCCCTGCCGGGCAACCCACTGGCACGCTGGTTTAATCAGCAACTGCTGAGCCGCAAACTGGCACCGCTGCTGGAACACGGTGATTCAGAAGGACCGCTGCTATGGACCTCGCTGCCCTCAGCGGTGGACGTGGTCGGTAAACTGGGCGAACGAGCGGCAATCTACTACTGCGGCGATGACTTCTCGGCGCTGGATGGCGTTGATCACGGCCCGGTAGCAGAGATGGAACAGGAACTGGCAGAAAAATGTGACCTGATCATCACCGCCAGTTCGACACTGGCGCAGAAGTTCCCGGCCCATAAAACCACCGTGCTCCCCCATGGCGTCGACCATGAGCTATTCAGCACACCTCACCCCAGAGCAGCCGATATGCCCTTTGGTCCGGTTGCCGGATTCTACGGCGCTATCGCCGGTTGGTTTGATCAGGAACTGATGGTCGCCACTGCACAACTGCTGCCAGACTGGACTTTTGTGCTGGTAGGACCGGCCACCACCGATATCAGCGCCCTGCTGGCGCAACCAAATATTCAGTGGCTCGGCCCACGCCCGCACCAGGAGCTGCCCCGTTACAGCCAGCACTGGGATGTCGGCCTGCTACCGTTTAAACGTAACCAGCAGATCCACGCCTGTAACCCACTCAAGCTGAGGGAATATCTGGCCGCAGGCAGCCCGATCGTCAGTACCGACTTCCCCGCCCTGGATGGCTACCGGGACCTGATCAAAGTCAGCAATCGCCCTGAAGGTTTTGTTGAAGGAATCGAAGAGTACTACCGCACCAAAAACCACCAGCAGCTATTGCGCAAACTGCGCCAGGAGCGAGTAGATAGGGAAAGCTGGTCAAAACGGGCGGATGATCTTAAGGAGGTTTTGCAAGGGTTTTGAGTTGGACAAACGAGCCTGGTCAGTGGTTAAACTGATTAGGCTCTTATTAATCCGATCAATGCCCTAAAGACAAATGCGCGCTTCTAAATCGGAAAATAATGTCTGAAAAATTCTTGCTTCTAGGTATATAGCATTCGTATATCATACTTATAGGTTTATGACGCCCGCTCAGTAAAACCGCAGTTTAGAAATCTATTAAATACTCTTAGCACCTTGATTACTTAAATGTACGTCCTGGTGCAAGACTTGCACTTTCTACGTCATATAACGTTTCAGGATTTGCAAGCCTAAGCTGATAACGAGGATCTGATTCACCAAGCTTCCCATTGTCAGAACAATCGACATTCCAATGTTGCAGCCAAAACCCACATATCGCTGCACGAACTTTCACTTCTTTAGCACATTCACTCAACACTATATCGCCCCTAACTACATGTCCCATGTCATAGTCACGAGCAAGTACATCTTTATTCTGATTATGATGCGGCTCAAGAATCAGATTAACCCAGCGTTGCCACTGATTATCATTGATGGGGTCACTGGCCATACACCCTTCCTCAGCCAAAGACTCAATATTTGAAAAACGAGTAAGCTTGAAAGTTATGAACTGTTCTCTTTTGTAGCAAAAAGCCCTTACATACCAGTTGGTTTCAGATTCAAAAAGTCCATGTGGTACTATTTTCCTAGAAGTAGCTCCGCTACTTAAAGAGCCATACTGGACTAATAGACAAGACTTATTTGAAATAGCACGGCTTAACACTGATAGAGTATCAACATTGACACCTGATAGTCTCGCGGGTGACTCTAACGGGACTGGATCAGCAACTCCAATGCTTCCTTTTTTCAAAGCACGTCTTAATATACTGATACCACTTTCAAAAGAAATTGGATATTCAGCCTCAAAAGAGTCTTTCTTAACATACCTTTTCAATGAATCGTCAAAATCCAGATTAGAAGACTCCTCATTATCCTTTGACGTTAAACTCTTATACTCGGCAATGTCTCTAGTAGCTCCT
>JAOXSA010000480.1 GCA_025800245.1 Amphritea sp.
GCAGTCAAACCTAGTAATGTCGACGATTTACTCTTGCAATAACGGGGGAGTCCATACAAGCCTGCGAATAAGCCCTGTTGGCGCGCTGGCTTACGGGAAGGTTCACAATTCTGGAAGGGCTTTGCAATAATCTCTGGACACTTATAAAAAGTGTTCCTTAACCTTCTTTGATCTGACCTCCAGGTTTCTTATTTCTCCCTCTGAACATACCTGAATTTTTTCCCACCGATGATCCATATAAATTGACCACCCTGTCGTAGGCGCTTTACTGCTTGTTGAAATGCTGCTTTAAAGTTCGATTGTTGAAAGGATATGCATGCGGGAATTCAGATAATAAGTGCGGCACTCATGATTGAGCGGCGAGAGCTAGCCAACTTTTGATAGTGGTACGCTTCAGCTCGCCATAGCAGCACCAATTCATCGCTCCACTGTTTACCGGGAGATAAAGCGTAACAGTCATGACAGGTTGTATACGCCCGAAACCGCCTATGCCCACACGATCACGGCGGATAACGACAGCGGGTTCGTTGAGCATAAGGTCATAGCGCAGGCATTGGGGGTGGAGTTCTATTTTTTTGCTCACGCATATTCGTCATGGGAGCGTGGATTGAACGAGAGTTTTAACGGTTTTTTGAGGCAGTTCATTCCGAAGGGTAGTGATCTTAGGTTGATCACGGATAAAGGTGTACGATGAGCGGAGAAAAGCTTAGATCTGAGGTCTCGCAAATGCCTTGCGATTCAGGCAGCCAGAAGAGTGCTCAAGGAATATCTCCAGGCTGCCTAAAGCGGGTGTCCCACTTCAGAATTGAATTCGCGTTTACTTCTTGAAAACTGAAGCGCCAGGGTAGGCCGCTTTGTCTGCCAGTGCTTCCTCAATGCGCAGAAGCTGGTTGTATTTAGCAACACGATCAGAGCGGCATAACGAGCCGGTTTTGATCTGTCCTGCTGCGGTGCCCACGGCAAGATCGGCGATGGTGGTATCTTCGGTTTCACCTGAGCGGTGTGAAATCACAACGCTGTATCCAGCCGCTTTTGCCATGCGGATAGTTTCCAGTGTTTCTGACAGTGTTCCGATCTGGTTAAACTTAATCAGAATGGAGTTGGCAATGTTCTGGTCGATACCTTGCTTGAGAATTTTGCTGTTGGTGACAAACAGGTCATCGCCCACCAGTTGTGTTTTATTGCCAAGTTTAGCAGTGAGCGTAGCCCAACCCTGCCAGTCGGATTCATCCATGCCATCTTCGATGGAACGAATAGGATAGTTGCCGCATAACTCAGCGAGGTACTGGGCAAAGTCCGAAGATGTGAACTGACTATTTTCACCGCTGAGTTTATACAGGCAATCACTGTAGAATTCAGAAGCAGCGCAGTCCAGTGCCAAGCTGACATCGATGCCCGGTTTATATCCTGCCTTTTCGATCGCCTCCTGAATAACAATCAGCGCCTGCTCGTTACTGTCGAGGTCTGGCGCAAAGCCTCCTTCATCGCCTACCGCTGTATTCAATCCCCTGGCTTTTAAGACCGCTTTAAGACTGTGGAATATTTCAGTACCACAGCGCAGAGCTTCGGAAAAGCTACTGAAATTCAGAGGTTGAATC
This sequence comes from Amphritea sp., assembly GCA_025800245.1. GTDB lineage: Bacteria > Pseudomonadota > Gammaproteobacteria > Pseudomonadales > Balneatricaceae > Amphritea. The sequence goes on from JAOXSA010000480.1 coordinate 1,599, forward strand.
ATAAACTCCTGAATATCCACATTGTTATCTGCGTGTTCACCGCCGTTGATGATATTCATCATCGGCACCGGCATCAGGTATTCCTCAGGTGTGCCGCTTAACTCTGCAATATAGGCGTATAACGGGAGTTGTTTCTCTTTTGCGGCCGCCTTGGCGGCTGCCAGAGAGACGGCCAGAGTGGCATTGGCTCCGAGACCTGCTTTGTTATCCGTACCGTCGAGTGCGACCAATTGTTCATCGAGGGCAGTCTGATCAGTGACATAGAGACCCTGCAGGGTATCATTGATCGGGCCATTAACATTGGCAACTGCTGCTAAAACCCCTTTACCTGAATAACGGTCAGGATCAGCATCTCGCAGTTCCAGAGCCTCACGAGAGCCTGTTGATGCGCCGGATGGAGCGCAAGCGCTGGCTTTAATTCCGGATTCAAGAATCACGTCAGCTTCAACCGTAGGGTTACCTCGGGAGTCAAGGATTTCACGGCCAATGATTTTCTTAATTTTGCTCATGAGATGTTTCTTTCACTTCATCTGTTTGTATCGGTTGCAGCAATTCTTGCTGCTCGGCAACTTCTGCTCTGAAGTCAAAATCTCTAGGCCAGTTTTCTGAGTCATGAGGCCAGTTTTCTGACTCATGAGAGGTGGCTTCTTTCATGCTGTTCGCCTCTGCTTATTTAATGTCGTGACCCACGCGGACAATCTTCAGGGTGTTGGTTCCCCCGTGAACATTGAGGTAGTCGCCTTTACTAATCATTACCAGATCACCTGTGTTTATAACCCCTGCTTCCAATAAGCTGTTCACCGCACTTTGGTTTATCTGTTCATGGGGCATGCTGGAGGCATCAAAGTGCATCGGTACAACACCACGGAACATAGCTGTTCTGTGTAAACTGGCTGTATTCGGGCTAAGTGCAAATATGGGTAATCCGGAACGGATTCGTGACATCAGCAGCGGGGTGGCACCGGTTTCAGTCATGGCAATAACTGCCTTTACACCCGATAGGTGGTTGGCTGCATACATGGCTGCCATTCCTATTGTTTCATCAATATTGCTGAATGACTGGTGCATGCGATGACCTGATTTACGGGCTTGGTGCTGGCTTTCGGCGCCGTGAATTACCCGTACCATGGCTTGTACCGTTTCTACGGGGTAGTCACCGGCAGCGGTTTCTGCTGATAGCATTACCGCATCGGTGCCATCTAATACGGCGTTGGCCACATCGAACACTTCGGCACGGGTTGGCATTGGGTTCTGGATCATCGACTCCATCATCTGAGTCGCTGTGATCACAAATCGATTCTGCTTGCGCGCACGCTGGATAATGTGTTTTTGTACCCCAATCAGTTCGGCATCGCCGATCTCTACACCGAGGTCTCCTCGGGCCACCATTACTCCATCGCTCGCCTGGATAATCTGGTCCAGAATCTCCGGATTTTTGACGGTTTCTGCGCGTTCAATTTTGGCAATCAGGCCTGCTTTGCTGCCGGTTGGAGCCAACAGAGAGCGGGCTTCCTGCATATCTTCGGCATCACGAGGGAAGGATACTGCCAGGTAATCTACGCCGATCTCTGCGGCGGACTGAATATCAGTTTTGTCTTTGTCGGTCAGTGCAGAGGCGGAAAGGCCGCCACCCTGACGGTTGATACCTTTATTGTTAGATAGATAACCACCTTGCAATACACGGCACTGAATTTCCGAAGCTCGGATCGTTTCCACCTGTATGGTCAGACGACCGTCATCCAGAAGCAGAATGTCATTGGTATGACAGTCATCAACCAGTCCGGCGTAGTCGATACCGACCTGACTATTGTCACCTGCGTCTTTATCTAACTGGGCATTCAGAGTGAAACGCTGCCCCGGCTTAAGAAAAACTTTGCCTTCTGCAAAGCGAGCGATTCTGATTTTTGGGCCTTGAAGGTCGCCCATAATTGCTACATAGCGACCGGCTTCTGTTGCTGCTTCACGAACCCGTTGTGCACGGGCTTTATGATCAGCCACAGTGCCGTGTGAGAAATTAAGTCTGACGACGTCGACACCTTCCTGAATTAGCTGACTGATTACTTCAGGTGAATCAGATGCAGGCCCTAGGGTTGCAACGATTTTTGTTCTTCTCATGTTTGAGTTCCTGTGACCATAGTTAAGCAAGAGGCACATTATCTGATGTGATGCGGATAATTTCTTCGGCAATCGCACAAAAAAAAGGACTATTATGTGTGTTTCTTTGTGCATTAGCACAAGCATGTGCGGTGGATGTGTCCAGAATAAAAAAGCCGACCTGGAAGTCTGGAGACCAGGCCGGCAAAAGTGCAGCAAATCGCTGCGGTTGAGCAGGAGCAATAAAGGCTCCGGTAAAGTACGTTTAAAGTTAAAGGTTCTTGCTCTTGCTCATCTCCCAAACGGAGGCGATATTTTGTGAGCAGATTCGCAGATTAAGTTCAGCTTGTTGCAATGCTTCCGGTAAGCTGGTGATACCGGGTATAACGCTGAAAATAGCATCAATGCCACAGTCTTTGAGCGGTGCTTGATCCTGAGTTTTTGAGCCCGCCAGTGCAATAACCGGACAGTCAAACTGTTTTGCTCTTTTAGCTACCCCCACAGGTGTTTTGCCGCGTAAACTTTGGCTATCAATGCGTCCCTCGCCGGTAATGACCAGGTCGGCAGAGGCCAGATGCTGATTGATGTCAACCGCATCCAGCACAATTTCGATGCCGCTTTTTAACTCGGTGTTAAATAAGGCGCATAGTATTGCACCGATACCGCCAGCCGCGCCCGTTCCAGGAATTTTTGTTACATCGTTACCGCTGGCTTTTGTCAGGTGTTTGGAAAAATGAGTAAGATTTTTATCCAGTTGCTCCACCTGCTTAGGGGTTGCACCTTTTTGAGGGCCAAAGATAGCAGAGGCACCTTCTTTTCCCAGCAGTGGATTGTCCACATCACAGGCTACTTCGAATTTTACCTGTTTAAGGCGAGGGTCCAACTGGCTAATGTCCAGATACTCCAGTTTATTTAAAGCGCCACCGCCTGGTGCTAAAGGTCGGCCAGCTTCATCTAACAAGTGTGCTCCCAGCGCTCGCAGAATACCTGCGCCACAGTCATTGGTTGCGCTACCGCCCAAGCCTATAATTATCCGGCTTACACCGTTATCTAAAGCAGCTTTAATCAGTTGTCCGGTACCATAGCTGGACGTGATCAGTGGGTTACGTTGTGTCGGGTGGATGAGATCTAGACCAGATGCTGCGGCGGTTTCGATTACTGCTGTTTTACCATCGCCCAGCAGGCCCCAGTGAGTGGTAATGTGATTGCCTAGTGGATCCTGTACCAGGCTTTCAATAAGGCGGCCTTGAGTGGATGATATTAGCGCATCCGTGGTACCTTCGCCCCCATCAGCCACCGGTAGGCAGACATATTCCGCATCGGAAACAATTTGACTAAATCCCTGTTGTATAGCGGTGGCAACCTGCTTTGCTGAGAGGCTCTCTTTAAAAGAGTCTGGAGCAATCACAATCTTCATATTAATCCTTAAGCCGTTGATGGTGTTTGTTGATTATCTAAAGGGCCTGTGAACAAGTTGTTCGGAGGCTCCTTCACACCTATGCCGATTTACGAATTATTATGAAGGTAGAAATGAGATAGAGCTTCGGATAAAAAAACAAAAAAATGATGCGGATTTTGGTTTTTTTTGTCACCTTGCACAAAGTAATAGGATTTTGGCTAATATGATTGTTTGTCCCATTCACTGAGGCGGGTTGCCATATACAGCCGAAACAGGTCTTGCAGGTTCTTCAGGTCAATATCGAGAATGTCATTTATTTTTTCCAGTCTATAGCGCAGGGTGTTGCGGTGTACATGCAAATTCTTGGCAGTCAGAGCGAAGTCAGTATTGTAGGCAAAGTAGACTTGCAGGGTTTTTTGCAGGCTGCCGTTGGTGTCTCTCTGCACTAGTTTCTCGTAATCAGCCAGTAACTGCGGGCCGCTCCAGCTCTCCAGAGACTCTTTCAGAATCAGGTCCAGTAACATCTCTCGAGCAGAATAAAGCTTTTCACCGGGGTAACTGATTTGTCCGACCTCCAGTGTGCGTAGAGCGCTTTGATAGGATTTAGCTAAACCCTCTGTATCTGGAAAGAACTGACCCATGCTGATACAAAATTCTATGCCAGGTTGCTTTTCCAATTGCTGGCAGTACATTCGTTGTTGCTCTTTGCCTTTTTGATACAGCCAGCGATCATCATGCATCTGGATTTTTTGAAGAATAACAAATTGGGTAGGACTGGAGATTGCTAGCAATGTGTCCGGGTCACGTTTTTCCAGCAGATGTAGAATGCCTTGTATGGTGGAGAGGGATACATCTTTTTGTGTTTCTGATGAACGCAGATCTACGATCATCGCAACCCGTGGTACATCCAGGTTGATATTCATGCGCTCGACACGATCATTAAACAGAGAGTCATTTTGCCAGTTGCCTTCGATCAGACGCATGATCACACTTTCCTGCAAACGGCGATCCCAGCGTACTTGAGCGGTCAGCATTGCTTGTTCCAACACCAGTTCGGCGGTCATTACAACCAGATCGGCATATTTACGTACCTTATCAGGTTCTCCGGTAATCCCGACGACACCAATGATCTGACCCTCATTAGTGATGGGGATATTGATGCCACCCTTCACGCCTGTGAGGGTTTGCGCCTCGTCGGTATTGAAATCAATCTTTGCTCCTGCGTTTAGTACATGTAATGCACCTTCGTGGAGTTGATTAATCCGTTCCGGATCACCGGAACCAATAATTACCCCTTGATGATTCATTACATTGACGTTGTGATCGATGATCTTCATCGCCCGATCAACTATCTTCTGTGCAACCTGGTGATCTATATACATGCTTAAGTCTTTGCTAGGTTTTGGAGGTGCTTTTTTACACAGCTTGATAAATCGACTAAACAAGCTACCGACCAGCTCTGGTAAGGTCACTCCATAGATGAAATTTCATACTAGCATATCTGTAGCAAGGGAAATGGGATGGGTCTTATTCGCGTATCCTTTAGTCCATATGAAATTATGCAGTATGTTCTTTCATTTTCCTGGCCATTTGTCTCGATATATTGAGTATAAGTATTCCGAAATTGGTGGGAAAATTCTCATAAAAGTTATTATAGAGAGCGCCAGATTTTTTCAGAACAATACTGTACTCGGCTGCTTTTGCGCACTGAGTCTGCGATTAAGTCCTTCAGCATGAGACAATTCACACATTGATGCCATGGATCACCGATCTTTCTTTCGCTGACAGTGAGTCCAGCAACAAGCTCCGCCACTCCTTCAGAGAGAAGTTTCTCGGTCGCGTGGAAAATCTAATTCTCTGGATGCCGACACTACGGTCGAGGTCTATGACAGTATCGGGATGGTGCTGAAGATACGCGCTGCCTGAGTTATCTCTCTGTTGTGCTGTCAGACTTCTGTGGCAGCACTTTCTCTTAGTACTTTTTGTCAGCTTTTTTTGTTGGGAGGAGGGCTTTTACCGGGTTCTCCTGTCTGACATCCCTCAGTCATCTCTGGCTGATGCAACGGCCTTTTCAAATTTAACCGGCATCTGCTGATTGACAGAACACTACTGATGCTCAGCTAGCTGCTCTTCCAGCAGCGAACTTATCTGAGCTACCGGCAGAGGTTTGTGGTACAGGAATCCCTGATAGCAATGGCAGCCCAGCTGTTTCAGTGTCTGACGTTCGGCTTCGGTTTCCACACCTTCAGCAATGACCATCAGATCAAGACGATCGGCAGTCGCGACGATCACTTCCACAATTGCTTCCGCTTCAGAACCGGGTTTCAGGCCACTGACAAAAGAGCGATCGATCTTAAGAATATCCAGTGGCAGATAGCGCAGGTATTTCAGTGATGAGTAACCGGTACCGAAATCATCGATAGCAAATGAGATTCCCCGCTGTTTCAGGATCTTCATCTTACGGCTGGCAATCTCGAAGTTGTTCAGCAGCATATTCTCGGTAATCTCAAGCTCAACCAGCGTGCCGGGAATATGATGGCGGTCCAGCAGGGTAAACAGCCGATCAACAAAGTCGACCTGCATAAACTGCAGCGGACTGATATTAATTGCCATACGGCGGAATGACGATGGCAGGCCGTTACTGCGCCAGTCGCTGAGTTGCTGCAAAGCGTTGTCCAGAACCCAGAAACCGATCTCAACAATCTGACCGCTGTCTTCTGCGATCTGGATAAACTGTCCCGGCTGGATCATCCCTTTGTCCGGTGATCTCCAGCGCAGCAGCGCTTCTACGCCGATAATCTTACGCTCGCCACACACCTGCGGCTGATACCAGAGTTCAAACTCGTTGTTCTCCAGCGCCTGATACAGCCCTTTCTCTAACTCCAGACGTTCCTGTGCCGAGGACTGCATCTCCGGATTAAAGAACTGAAAACCGTTACGACCCAGTGCCTTTGCCCGATACAGCGCGGTGTCAGCCTGACGCAGAATATCCATCGCGGGGGAGTTAGTGGTCGGGAACATAGCGATGCCAATACTGGTAGTGCAGTACAGCAAGTGGTGGTCGATTTCGACCGGTACCGACATCTGGTCCAGCACCTTGTTGGCCAGATGGGCGGCCGCTTCGGCGCTGCTCTCGCTGTCATTGCCGGTTTCCGGCAGCAGGATAACAAACTCATCGCCGCCGAAACGGGCGCAGGTTGCTGTATCCGGTAGCAGTGATTTCAGGCGCAGGGCAATAATTTTCAGTAATTCATCGCCAATACTGTGGCCGAGAGAATCGTTGATGGTCTTGAAACGATCCAGATCGAGGTAGAGCACGGCGCCGAAGCGCTGATGCACCGTGTGCAGCTCCAGCGCTGAGCCGAGGCGGTCAATAAAGAGTCTGCGATTTGCCAGACCGGTCAGTGCATCATAAAACGCCAGTTCGTGAATCCGCTCTTCGGCCTCTTTCCTGACGCTGATATCCCGGGCCAGAATCAGAATATACTGCTGGTCTTCCAGATACAGGCGGATACCCCGGGCTTCAATCGGAAAGCGCCGGCCGTCTGCGGCGATCTGTACATCTTCGAAGGTGCTTGGCTGGTGGTCATCAATCGTCGAGAACAGAGCCTGTAGCTGTTCTTTGGAGTACTCCTGACTGAAAGCCGATAACGGCTGATTGAGCAGGGCTGTTTTACCACACACCAGTGTATCCAGTGCCTGATGGTTTATCTCAACAATGGTGGTGTCCGGTTGGCACAGGAACATGGCGTCGCCGGCGTTCTCCATCAGTGAACGGGCAAAATTTTCGCTGCGGGAAAGTTCGCTGATAATCGAGTTCAACTGATTAGTCATGCTCTGGCGATCCTGCCAGAGCTGATCGAAGTTTCTGACCAGATCGCCAATTTCATCGTTGGCGGTATAGGGAATCGGCTGGTCTGTTCTGCCCTGACCTAACTGGGCCATCCAGTTGGCGATATCCATAATCGGTTTTGACAGGTAGTTATAGAACAGCATCAGGAATACCAGCGCCAGCAGAACATTGTATAGCAATCCCAGTAGCAGGCCGGCCATCGCCCGGCGGGTGAAATGGGTTGCGGTGTACTGGGTGTCCTGATGAATGATCAGATGGGCGGCGTTCTGTTTTGAGCTTTCAACCTTCAGGTTGATGATAAATTCGCTGTCCAGTTTAAACAGCAGGGCGCTGATACTCTCGGCCAGTGAATTGTCCTGTACCGGAGCTCGTTTGCTGCTGGCGAGAGTATCGCCAAAGTCATCGATCAGCGCTGCTTCATAAATGGCCGGATGGCTGATCAGGGTCTCAGTAACACTCTGGGCCAACTGATCATTCAGGTTATAGACGGCACTGGCTGCGGTATCCTGATACAACGAAAGGTAGCGCTCAATCTCCTGATTCGCGGCGACACGCTCCTGACTGAGATCGAAGTTGATCTGCAGGGTTGTCGATATCAGTCCCAGTAACAACGAGATCAGCAGAACTGAGCGGGCCTGCTTGAATGCGATTTTATGGCGGAAACTGAAACCCATAACTGACGGCGTTTAGCCTCGCTCCTTTGGCCCGAGATAGCGGTTATAGATCTGTTGGTATTCGCCGCTGCTGTGGATCATTTTCAGGCCCTGATTAAACTTCTCAACCAGCTCAGCGGTGCCGGGGAAGCCTTTACTCAGACAAAGATGAAACGGTGTGCTGGGTTTGCCCTGAAAACGTTGGGTTCTGATCTGCTTATGCAGGCCTGCCTGTCGGGCCTGATACAGCGAGGTCAGCTCACCGTTGTAGAAAATATCCACGCCGCGGAACACCACCGCGTTGAGGCCACTTTCAATATCCGGCACGGTATCGTGGGGAATGCCTTCACGATCCAGCTCTTTCTGAATGCCCCAGCCTTCAACGGCTACCACTGAGAACGGCGTCAGATCACTAAAGCGCATGTTGGCCGGGAGTCGGGTGTTACGATTGATGATCATAACCTGGTTCGCCTCGCTGACCGGATCGCTATAAGTAATAAAGCTTTCCCGGTCAGGGCGTTTTGAACAGCTCAGTGCACCGGCAATACGGCCGTGTTGTATGTTTTTCAGAACCCGTTTCCAGGGCGCGGTAGAGATTGTGACCGGTACACCCACAGCGTTGAATGCTGCCACGGTGACATCAACATCAATACCACTGATGTTGCCCTGTTCATCAATCATCATGTAGGGAGGGTAATCAACAGCAAACAGTTCGATGCTCTGATCGGCAGATGTAAAACCTGAAACCGCTATCAGCAGTAACGATAGCAGAGACGCTCTGAACTTTCGTAACAACGTATTTCTCCGTGGAATATACATCTATTCTGAACTCAGAAAACTGCGGCTACATTACGGCGGGAAGTAGCGTCTGACTGGAGTCCGTTATAACTCAGTGCAAAAAATGTACAGACTAGGGTACTTTAGTTGTATGCGTATGTGTATATAAGAAGCGACAATCCCTTGCTCTTTTTGGGTACTTTACTGAGGTGACACTCATAATCCGGATATCAGTTCTACTTGTATCAGGCAGCACTGATATACGGGGGAATCAGATCAGACTCAGATCCGGATTATCAGATTCAGTCACCAGTTGCTGTACCCAGCCCAGCTCCAGCCACTGCATCATAATGGTTAACAGTGATTCGGCAGCACTGTCGTGGCCTTCCTGCTCGACAATGATCTCGGCAACCTGGGTCAGGTTGTGTCCCTGCAGAAACGTATCCAACATCCGTTGTTCGACCCGGCTGATTGAGCGGAATTCGGTCAGGCGATCAGCGTTGCGCCATAGCACCCAACAACTGTTCTGTTCCATCAGCTCCGGTGGTGCTTTCTCGGCTTTCAGTGACTGCCAGATTTCGACGATATTGTAGGGCGTGATAAACATCTGCAGGCTGGGATGAAAGCGCAGAGTCATCGCTGGCCACTGTTCCGGTGGCAGCTCCTGCAGATCCTGTACTGTCGCAGGCAGGCGATCGGCGGCATCAAAGGCGACCAGCAGGAAGCGTTCGAACCGGGCCAACTCGCTGATCTGTGGATACTGAGCAAAGAACTCATCGGTGCGCAGGAACTCCGGCAGCGGATCACAATACTGGCGCAGTGAGCGGAACTGGCTGGGTATGGAATCAATATAGCCATCCACCATCCGGTCGAACAGATCATCACCGAGATAGGTGCCCAGTACCGGATGATCGGTATCAATCACTTCCCGCAGGCGGATGCGATAGGCATTACGGTAAATAGACAGCCTGTCTGCGGCGCTGACCTGCTGGTCGCCGACGATATGGGGAGCGATATCGTCACTCTGGCCCAGCAGAAAGGCCATCATCTGTTGCTGTCGCTGTCGCAGTTCTGAATCGTTACTCATGCGCTGACCGGCTCCCTGGTAGCTGAGGTTCGGGTGGTGAGATCCGGTAAGACATCGGCGGCAATGCCGCGGGCGATATCCAGTTCGGCCACCAGATCGGTCAGCGCCGGAATATTATCGTCCCGTTCGATCATGGTGCTGACCGGGCCAAAGCGTTCAATCGCTTTACGGTACAGAGCCCAGACCGGATCCGGTACATCATGATCATGGGTATCGATCACGTGGGTGCCAAAATCACTGTGGCCAGCCAGATGGAACTGACGGACACGGGCCGGATTGATGGCGTTGAGATAGGCTTCCGCATCAAAGTCATGGTTGCGGGAGCTGACATAGATATTATTAACATCCAGTAGCATCAGGCAGTCGGCACGCTCGACCACTTCGCTGTAGAACTCCCACTCCGTCATGCGTGATTCTGCATAACTGATATAGCTGGAAACGTTTTCGATCAGCATCTGGCGGCCCAGATAATCCTGCACCTGGCGGATACGCGCGGCGACATGATCGATCGCCTCTTCGGTGTAAGGCATGGGCAGCAGATCGTGGCTGTTCACGCCTTCCAGTCCGGTCCAGCACAGGTGGTCAGAAACCCACTCCGGCTGCACCTCATTAATCAGGCTTTTCAGTTTCTGCAAGTAGTTCATATCCAGTGGATCGGTAGAGCCGATCGACATCGATACACCGTGCATGACCATCGGATAACGTTCACGGATCTGATGCAGGTAATATTTTGGCTTGCCGCCTGCCACCATAAAGTTTTCCGAAATGATTTCAAACCAGTCGACCTCCGGCTGAGTTTCCAGAACATCGTGGAAATGCTGGGTTCTTAACCCCAGTCCGAAACCAAGAAAATGATCAGTCATGCCAACTCCTGTTGCAGAATGAACAAACGCCCTGCACCGCAGGGCGTTCAGGTAAGGAAATTAACCCTCGGTGGAACCGCCGATATCGGCACAGGACTTCGCAGTCGTCAGAACGAAACCGGTACCTTTACAGGAAGCGTGGCCCGCACATGCGTTGTCAGCTGTTTTACAGTCATTATGGCCTTTACATACATTCACGCCATAGCACTGAGTCAGATCGGCTTTAGCGATCTCGCCGCGCCAGTCATCTTTCACTTTACCGCCAACATCGCCACAGGCTTTGGTTGGCATACCGACGAAACCGGTACCTTTACAGGATGCCTGACCTGCACATGCATTGGTCGCTGTACCGCAATCGTTGTGACCTTTACAAACGTTCACACCATAGCAGTGAGCCAGCTCAACAGTTTCACCCTGAGCCGCAGCGGAAGTAGAAGCAGTGGTATTGCTACCCATACAACCCGCCAGGCCTGCAGCCGCCAGAACAATGGCTGCACCTGTCAGTTTAGGCTTAAGACTATTACTCATTGTTAATTCCTCTAAGTTTAGTTACAGGACTCTCTGGCTGATGGTGCTTATTTTTGTTGCCAGTCAGCCAACCTTGATCGACCTGAGGTTTGCCGTCTCTTATGAGCAAATGCTCAACATTCTCAGCAAACGCCTGCGCAGTATTAGCGACTAACTTGAAATGAAGCTGAAAATTCACCAATTCGCCAGATAAATGCAGTTCCACAGAATGGTTACTTTGTTCTCAGCATTATCATAAATCTCTATGTTCACAGTTTCTTAGCTGGGCTAGGATGACTGGGTTACTGCTTGAAAGATATGTATTGAGGTTGGCTTTTGATTAGCAATGATCAGCATTCAGATAGCCTGCTGAGTCTGAAGTTGTGGGCACCAGCACTCGCAGCAGGAGTGATTCTCCTGCTGGTGGCGCAGTACAGCTTTCTCGCCTTTCATACCCTCGCCGAACTCTTTTCCATCATTGTCTCGTTTATTCTGTTTGCCGTTGCCTGGAGTACCCGGCGGCTTAACCGGAATAACTTCCTTCTGTTTCTTGCCTGCGGATATTTCTGGGTCGGCAGCCTGGATCTGTTGCATACACTGACCTACAAAGGCATGGGAATTATCGAACATGCCCATGTGCATACCTCGGTCGACTTCTGGATCTCGACCCGCTTTCTGGAGGCCATCATTCTGCTGCTGGCCCCGCTGGCGGCCAGTCGACGGGTGAAGGAGGTCCGGCTGTTTTATATTTTCGGAATCATTGCGCTGCTGATCTGCGGAGCTATTTTTTCCGGTTTTTTCCCGCAAACCTATATTGATGGCGTCGGGCTGACCGCTTTCAAAATCAACAGTGAATATCTGATCGATATCATCCTGCTGATCGCTCTGGTGGTACTGTACCGGTCACGGGCGACCATTCCGCAACGAGAGAAGCAACTGATTGCAGCGTCAATTGTGATGACCATGCTGGCGGAGCTGGCCTTCACCTTCTATGTATCGGTTTACGGTCTGTCCAATGTGATTGGTCATCTGTTTAAACTGGGGTCTTTCTGGCTGATTTTCCATGCGGTGATCATCTCTAATCTGGCCAAACCCTATGCCGATTTGGCGAAGAAAGAACGCCTCTATCGTCGCTTGTTTGAAAATACCGAAGTATCGCTCTGGGATGTGGATCTGATCGCGGTGTATGACGCGATTCAGCGCCTCAAAAAGCAGGGCGTGAAAGATATGCGTCAGTATCTGACGCAGCAAACGGATCTGATGCCACGGCTGGCAACCCTGGTCCGCATTCGTCAGGTGAACGATGCCACCATTAAGCTGTTCTCGCCGGATCAGAATCTCAGCCCGGAAGATCAGGCGGAAATGATGTTGCGGGCGATGCCGCTGGATCTGTTTGAAGAACCCCTGATATCGATCTGGAACGGTGAATCCCAAGCCCGCTGCGAAGCTCACTGTGTGCTGCCGGATGGCAAGGATATCAATATTGTTATCACCTTCCAGATTCCGGAAACCCGGGAAGAGTTTTCCAGTATCCCGGTCAGTATTGTCGATATCACCAAGCACAAGAAAGATGAAAAGCGGATCTGGCTGCAGGCTAACTTTGATGAACTGACCGGCCTCTGCAACCGCAGCTATTTCACCGACAGCGTCAGCCATGCCATCGATATTGCAGAGCGGCAGCGGGAAAAACTGGCGTTACTGTATATCGATCTGGATCGCTTCAAGCAGGTCAATGACACGCTGGGTCACTCATTCGGTGACATTCTGTTGCAGCAGACCGCGGAGCGACTGCAGTCCAGCCTGCGTAAAACCGATATTCCCTGCCGTCTGGCTGGTGATGAGTTTGCTGTGTTGCTGCCCAATACCGGTAATGCTGATGAGGTGGAGATCATCGCCCATAAGCTGTTGCAGACACTGGCCGCTGGCTATGAGCTGAAAGGGAAGGATGCTTATATCTCGGCGAGTATCGGAATCGCGATGTTCCCAGAGGATGGCCGCACGGTTGATGAGCTACTGCGTAAAGCGGACAGTGCCATGTATAAAGCCAAGGAAGATGGCCGAAACCACTACCACTTCTTTACCGAAGAGCTGGAGCAGGCGGCTCAGCGTAAACGGATGATGGAGCAGGATTTGCGCCGGGCACTGGATGCCGATGAATTTGAAGTGTACTTCCAGCCGGTACACCGCAAAGACGCAACCCTGGCCGGTTGTGAAGCGCTGGTGCGCTGGAACCATCCGCATAAAGGGATGGTGCCGCCGATCGACTTTATTCCGTTGGCGGAAGAGCTGAATCTGATAATTCCGCTGGGTGAGCAGGTGCTGCGCAAAGCCTGTGCAGAAGCGGTGCGCTGGACCGAGCTGAGAGAGTCGCCGTTGAAGGTAGGGGTGAATATATCCTGCCGTCAGTTCCAGGGCGTGGATATGCCGGCATTGGTCGCTGAGGTACTGAATGAGACTGGCTTACCCGGCGATAAACTGGTTCTGGAAATTACTGAAAGTCTGCTGATTGAAGATGACGATAATAATCTGGTGCAGCTGAGTAAGCTGCGTAAGATGGGGGTGTCTCTGGCGGTGGATGACTTCGGAACCGGTTATTCCTCGCTGGGCTATCTGAAAAAATTCCCGGTTAATATCCTGAAGATTGACCGTTCCTTTGTGAAAGGACTGCCGCAGAACACTGAAGATATCGCGCTGGTGAATGCGATCGTTTCCATGGCTCGAAGCCTGCAGATGGACGTTGTTGCCGAGGGCGTTGAAACGGCACAGCAACTGGCTCTGTTGGCGGATCGGGGCTGTGACTATATGCAGGGATTCTATCTCAGTAAGCCGCTGCCAGCCGATCAGTTCCGGAACTACATCCGGGACAGAGAGCAGGACTGGGATCTGCAGGAACTCAGCAATTATCAGATCTGACTGTTCACCGGCCTCCGGATAATTCTTTGCAGAGCTTGATTTAGATCATTAAATGATTATAATTCTCATTCACATTTTGGGGCTAACCCCTTCTTGTCCCGTTTAGCCAGCCAGCAGTGATCTGCTAAGCCAGCCAGTAGTTTTTTAACTTTATGATAAGCAAATAAGAGCTTTGTGCCTCGCGCAAGGGTGCTTATGGCTGTGTAGTAAGAGCTAAACGATGAAAAAGACACTTCTACTAACGGCGGCTGTTCTGCCGTTTGCTATTGCGCATGCAAATGCTGAGACCTCTCCGCAGGAAAACCTGGTAATTACCGCGAAAGTTCCAGTGGAAGCCGATGATTTTGCCGGCTCGGTCACGACAATTACTGCTGAAGATATTCAGCTAAGTGGCGCGACAAATATTCTGGAAGCGATTCAGATGGTTCCGGGATTATCGGTTAACAGTGTATCGACGCGTGCAACCGGGCGTAACGGAGTCAGTATTCGTGGTATGGAAAATAATCACACGCTGATTCTTGTTGATGGCCGTCGTATCAGTAATTCCGATACCAATGTGCCGTTCTCAGATTTCCAGTACAACTGGGTGCCTCTGGTTGCCGTTGAACGTATCGAAGTGATCCGTGGCCCGCTATCAAATCTCTATGGTTCGGCGGCGTTAGGCGGGGTAATCAATATTATCACCCGTGATGCGGATAATAGCTGGAACACGACGGTAGAGACTCAGATTACCCGTACTCACTCGGGTGAAGGTGGTGACGCACAGCAATTTTCTCTGGCCACTGCCGGGCCTGTCGGTGATCAGTTTGATCTGGCGATCGCGCTGGAAACCCAGAATACCGATCCTTACAAGAAGAGCTTTTCCGACTCAGGATCGTCAGCAAACAAAGAGGGTAAAGAGAACTTTAATGCGGTAGTGAAAGCCGGTGTTGACCTGAGTGAGACCGACCGTATCGGGCTGAATATTGTCCATAGCCGTGATGACAGAACCCAGTATCCGGACACGCCGAGTTATGAAATTAAGCGTAGCCAGATCGGTATGGAGTACCTGACTGAGGTTGCAGGCTTTGATGTTGCCGCCAATGTCTACCGAAGCTCTTCCGATAATGATCTGTTATCGCAGACCTACGTGCACCGTCTCAGTGAAGATGTTGCGACTGTGGATATCAATGGTGAGCTCTCAGAGCGCCACTATCTGCTGGCGGGAATTGAATATGCGGATGAGGAATATCATAAAGATTATGATACGGCATCCAGCAATGAATTCAGGGATAGCTTTTCCAGCTGGTCGGCATTTGCTGAAGACCGTTTCGCTCTGACAGACGATCTGACCATGACCTGGGGTGGACGTTATGACGACCATCAACGGTTCGGTAGCGCGCTGAGTCCGAAAGTATATTTTAACTGGGACCTGAGTGATCACTGGCAGCTCAAAGGTGGTTACAGCGAAGCGTTTAAAGCACCCGCCGTTAAAGATGCGTCCGATGACTATTATTTCTCCTACACCTACCCAACGGCTTTCGGTGGTCCGGGTGGCTCGCCATCGGCGTTTCTGACGAATGAGTTTATTGGTAATTCAGACCTGAAAGAGGAGACCAGCAAGTCCTTCGAAGTCGGTGCAAATTACAGTGATGGTGACTTTTCCGGAGGCGTGACACTGTTCCATAACTCTGTGAAGGATCTGATCAGTACCGATGAAATTTCCAGAGTGACAACTCCAGCGGGGCCCGGTATGACCCTGACAACATCACGTAGTCGTTACGAGAACGTTGCCAACGCCCGGATTACCGGTCTGGAAGCAGAACTGGGTTACTGGTTTACCGAAACGCTGAGTGCGGAGTTCAATGTTTCCCTGATTGACCACGAAGATGAAGATACCGGGAAGTGGTTAACAAATCGTTCCCAGGTTGAGTCCAATCTGTCGTTGACACATGAGGTACAGGCCTGGGATCTGAAATCACGGATTCAGGTGAAATATAACGGCAAGCAATATATCGACAGTAATAACACCAATGAAACCCCCGCCACTACTGTCGTGGATCTTAATCTGCGTAAAGGTTTGGGCGAGTATGCTTATGCATCATTTGGAGTTAAAAACCTGTTTGATGAGCTGGCCGCCGAGAAGGATGAAAACGACGGCACCAGCGAAACGGGTCGTCAGTTCCTGCTAACGGTTGGCGCAACATTCTGAATACCTGGCCATGCTGGTTGATCCGGTATGGCCTGATTAAGATTTATTGACTTAAGGATTTAAATGAGTATGATTCTCATTACTTTTTAACCTATCTGTGAGTGAAATATGTCTCAGAACCAATGCCCTGTTCATGGACACGGAGAGTCAAAAAGGCGCTGGATGAGTACTGAGGAGCTGTTCAAAGAAGCAAACGAGATAACCATAGTACACAACCATCAGCCTTATAAATTACGCGTTACCAAGAACGGTAAACTGATTTTAACTAAATAAGGTTCTTCAGGCTTGTAGCCAGCCACCTCGCAATGCTTCCCGCATTCAGGCAGCCAGCAACCGCTTGTGGAATGTTTCGTTAACCCTTTTGTGGGTGGCTTTCCACATGCGCGTTGCTGGCGACCTTTCAATATCGATTGTAAGGAACGACCAGTAGTTCTGCCGGCAGGCAGATCCATTTCTGATACCTTAAGTTCTCAGGAACAGAATATGAATGAACTACTAAACCTGTTTGACCGGGAGACGGCAGCAGGTCATATCACCAATGCTTTTGCTGAATTGCAGCAGAGCGAACCAGAACTACGCCGTAAAGATATTGCCGACCGTTTGCAGGTGCCGGAAGCGGCACTGCTGGATAATCAGTGCGCTGTACAGTCAGTCCGGCTACAACCAGACTTCAAAGCAATTATTGAGCGTATGCCTGAGCTGGGCTACGTCATGAGCCTGACCCGCAACCATGGGGTGGTGCATGAACGGAAGGGCTGCTACAGCAATGTCCGTATCAATGGCCCGATGGGGCTGGTAATCACTGAAGATCGTAAGATCGACCTGCGAATCATCCTGACCCGCTGGGCCTTTGCCTTCGCTGTGGCAGAAGAAATACCAAAAGGACATCGCTTCAGCCTGCAGTTTTTTGATCATGCCGGTGTGGCAATTCAGAAAGTCTTTCTGCAGGCAGACAGTAACGAGCAGGCTTACCGCCAACTGGTGGAAGAGTTCCGCGCTCAGGATCAGACCAGAGAGCTGGAATACAAAGCTTCAGCCGATGAGCCCGAGTATGCAGCTGATGCTGAGGTGGACGCCCCACAACTGCGTAAAGACTGGAACAACATGACGGATGTGCACCAGTTCTTCGGTATGTTGCGTCGCTACAAAGTCAGCCGTGAGCAGGCTTTTCGCATTGCTGGTGCGCCTCATGCTGTGTCGGTCTCGCCAGCGGTGCTGGAAACGGTACTGACATCTGCCGCGGACTCTGGCTTGTCGATCATGTGCTTTGTCGGTAACCACGGCAATATCCAGATTCACACCGGTCCGGTGAAAAACATCAAGCTGATGGGTCCCTGGCTGAATGTACTGGATGAGGAGTTCAACCTGCATCTGATGCAGCCCCGGGTTAGGTCCGGCTGGCTGGTACGTAAGCCAACCGAAGACGGTACTGTTACCTCACTGGAGTTTTACGATGAAGCCGGTGAAACCCTGGCGCAGTTTTTCGGTGAGCGTCAGGAGGGCAATCCTGAAAATCCGGTCTGGCGCGAACTGGCGGAATCCACTCTGACTATGTCGGTTGGGAAAGAGGAGGTAACGGCATGAAAAAGCTGTTCATAACGGCAATGGCCCCGGTATTGAGTATGTTCTGGCTGCAGGTGGCGATCGCCGCGCCAGATCGGATCGTTACCGCGGATGGTTCATTAACCGAAATAGTCTATGCACTGGGAGATGAAGCCCGGCTGGCCGGCGTGGATACCACCTCTAACTTCCCGGTTGAAGCGAAACAGTTGCCACAAATCGGCTATAAACGTGCGATTTCCGTAGAAGGAGTGCTTTCTCTGACACCGGATCTGTTACTGACGACAGAAGAGTCTGGTCCGCCCAAGAGTCTTAATCAGTTGGAGCAGACTGGGCTGACGATTCAGCAGTTCAGTGCGGCACCGACTATCGATGCTGTGCAGGCCAAAATTACCGGAATCGCTGCACTGCTGGATAAAACCGAAGCCGGTGAAAAACTGTGGCAGCAGGTGAAAACCAAAGTCGACGCAGCCAGGGCCCGAACCTCTGATATTAATGACCGGGTGCGTGTGATGTTTGTGCTGGGTATGAACGAGAAAAGCCCGATTGTGGCCGGTAACAATACCCATGCCAAAAGCATGATTGAGCTGTCCGGCGGAGTGAATGCGGTGACCGGTCTGGAAGGTTATAAGCCGATCACGCCGGAAGCAATCGCTGTGGCTAATCCGGATATCATCCTGATGATGGCGCGCCGGGAACACAGCATTGCGCCGAATACACTGTTCAGTCAGCCGGGCTTTATGCTCACTGAAGCAGCCAAAGAGCAGCGCCTGATTAGCATGGATGGTATGTATATGCTGGGTTTCGGTCCCCGTGTTGGTGACGCGATTGAAGAGCTGTCCCAGCGTTTTTATCCTCTACTCGCTGATGCAGAACCGGCTCAGTAATGCTGCAGGTTGAGAACAAGCGCCGCATGATCCAGCTGTCACTGGGCATGCTGGCGTTGCTGCTGGCGCTGACGCTGCCATTGTCGATGGCGATCGGGCCGATGAATATCAGCACTGTCGATGCCTTTGCATCACTGGGCGGTGCGCTGGGTTTTCAGATCGCTGAGATCCCCCAGCATATCAGCGTAATTGTCGAACAGATCCGTCTGCCCCGCGCTGTGCTGAGTGTGTTGGTGGGCGCTGCGTTGGCGGTCAGTGGTGCTGCGATACAGGGCCTGTTTCGTAATCCTCTGGCAGACCCTGGCCTGATCGGTGTGTCTGGCGGTGCGGCGCTGGCTGCAGTAGCAATGATCGTACTGGGCAACAGCTATCTGCTGTTTCTGCAGGCCTGGCTGGAACCTTACAGTCTGATCGTGGCGGCGTTTCTGGGTGGTTTTCTGACCACGCTGCTGGTGGCGCGAATTGCCACCAACAAGTTTGGTACCTCCATCGTTACAATGTTGCTGGCCGGTATTGCGATCAATATTGTCACCGGTGCCGGGATCGGTATCTTCACCTACATGGCGGACGATAACCAGTTGCGTACCCTGACGTTCTGGTCGATGGGCAGCCTGGGTGGAGCAACCTGGGAAACCGTTGCTGCTGCCGGAGCGCTGATCCTGCTGGCGATTGTGCTGATTCCACTGAAGGCTAAGAGTCTGAACGCTTTGCTGTTGGGTGAATCCGAAGCCCGTCATCTGGGTGTGAACGTTGATAAGGTTAAACGTCAGGTCATTCTGTTATCGGCACTGGCGGTGGGCGCGGCAGTTGCTGTGGCCGGGATGATCGGTTTTGTCGGTCTGATCGTGCCGCATCTGGTGCGTATGACGCTGGGGCCGGATCATCGCTATCTGCTGCCGGCATCAGCGATGCTGGGTGGGTTGTTTCTGCTCTGCGCCGATATGATCTCCCGGACCCTGATCGCCCCGGCGGAGCTACCGATCGGTCTGATTACCTCCATTATCGGCGGCCCCTTCTTTATCGCCCTGATTATTTTCCGGGCTAAGAGGTTCAGTATATGAGTCTGGTGGCTGACAACATCTCGCTACGGATCGGCAGCAAACTGCTGCTGAACAATATCAATCTGACCGTTGAACCGGGCGAATTCGTGGCGATTCTTGGGCCCAACGGGGCCGGTAAAACATCGCTGTTCCGGGTGCTGACCCGGGAATACAGCTTCTTTGAAGGCCAGGTGAGCCTCAATGGGCGAGCTTATACAGACTGGAAACCGCAGAAGATCGCGTTGCAGATGGGTGTTTTGCCTCAGGCATCGGCACTGAACTTCCCATTCACAGCTTATGAAGTGGTACTACTGGGGCGTCTGCCGCACAGTACCGGACGTGTCCGGGATCAACAGATTGCACTGCAGGCGCTCGCTGCAGTAGACGCCGGTCATCTGGCTGATGCATCCTATCTGTCATTGTCCGGCGGTGAAAAACAGCGGGTACAGCTGGCCCGGGTGCTGGCACAGATATGGCTGCAAACCGATACCGGTGAGGCCCGTTATCTGTTGTTGGATGAGCCCACATCAGCGCTGGATCTGGCCCATCAGCATATGATTCTGCAGTGCGCCCGTCGTCTGAGTCGTGAAGGCCTGGGCGTGGTAGCCATACTGCATGATCTGAATCTGGCGGCCGAGTATGCCGACCGACTGGTGATGCTGAAGGACGGTGAAATCTCTACTCAGGGATCGGTTGAGAGTGTTCTGACACCAGAGCGAATTCAGTCGTTATTTGATGTGGCTGTGGATGTCATTCCTCATCCGAAGACGCAACAGCCGTTAGTGATCAGTACAGCAGGAGTACACGGGTTATGAGTCTGGTAAGAAAAGCTATCCTGGCCTGGCTGGTCAGTGCAGTATTCATCTTCAGTCCGCTGGTGCAGGCAGAAGAAATTGTTGTGGAGATCAGTGTTTCCAGCACGCTTTCAGCAGAACGCTTCAGCCGGAACTGGCCAGTGCATATCTATCTGGCGGAACCGGGTTCACGGGTTCCCCTGAGTTCAAAAACGGTTCAGCTGGATGAGCTACCCGTCAGTATCACGCTGACCGATGAAGATTATGTGCTGCCGATGTTTACGCTGAAGGGGAAAGAGCAACTGGTGCTGATTACCAAAATCTCCAGTAGCGGAGATCCGCACAAACAAGGTCCGGAAGATTATCGTCAGACCAGTCCTGCTTTTTCTCTGAATGACCAGAACCGGGCTGCAATTGAAATGGTGCTTGAAGAATGATCAGCGCTGGCTGGTAACAAACTGTTGCCAGCCAATCATCAGTTCGGCGAAATCATCCAGCCCGCAACGGGCGAATGACTCCTGATCATAGAAGTCGAGATCCTCATCCGGCATATCCATTTCTGAATCAGTATCGAGTGTGTGAGCACGCACTATCACTTCGTCCATTGATATCTCTATGTCGAACTCATGGCCTTCGCGGTTATAATCCAGGCGCTGGCGATTTTTAAGTTGCTCTACTGCGCCAAGAATCTCGCTGATCAGTGCCTGTTTTTCTCCCACTTCTTCACTCAGCCAACTGCCGATAGCCTCATGGCCCATAGAGAATTCGGCGCAGACATTGCCGTAAATATCGCGGGTAAAGTCGTAGTCCACAGTTAGCGTTCCTGAAGTAAAGGTAAGCGAGAAAAAGGGAGGGGAGGATAGCATGAAATGGGCAGTGAAACTGCCCATTTCCGTGGCTGGACCGGACAGCAAAGCTGTCCTTGCTCGACCGGCTGGCAAGCCAGCCTTGCTAGTGGCTCGAAAAAGCGTAAGAGCGGAAAAGCGTTGTTACGGCTGAAATAGCTCACAAGTGAGACTTTTGGGTGGTAAGGAAAAGAAGAGAACTGAAGAGTGAGAGATGAACTTTACTTGGGGGGCTCAGTCTCAATTCTCGGATTATCAATCAATAGAGAAGGGTGACGGGATGAAAAAGATTGTGGCAGGAGCCGTGATGGGCGTGGCTGCGAGCGGTGCTGTACAGGCAGTGGATGGTCTTGTGAATGTTGAAAGTGCACACAGTGTTGTCGCGACCGCTGATAAGCTGGAGTCAGTGCTGAAGGATAAGGGCATGACTATTTTTGCCCGTATTGATCACAGTGCCGGAGCCGAAAAAGTCGGCCAGAGCCTGCGAGATACTGAGTTGGTGCTGTTCGGTAATCCACAGGTGGGTACCAAGCTGATGAACTGTGCTCAGTCTGTTGGTATCGATCTGCCGCTCAAGGCCCTGATCTGGAAAGACGAGCAGGGCAAAGTCTGGCTCAGTTACAACGATCCGGCCTACCTGGCGGACAGACACAGCATTGAAGGTTGTGATCCGGTACTCGAAAAAGTGTCGGGAGCGCTGGCTAAATTCTCGGCTGCTGCGACGAAGTAAAGGATAGTGGCTGTAACGGGCAGCGCAGCTGCCCTTGCTCGACGGGCTGGAAAAGAACGTTAGTTGCTAGACCGTCTCGTAAACGAGACTTGCTCGACCGGCTGGCAAGCCAGCCTTGCTAGTGGCTCGAAAAAGCGAGCAGCAAAGAGCGTTGCAGTAGCTAGAACGTCTCGTAAACGAGACTCGCTCGACGGGCTGGCAAGCCAGCCTTGTTAGTGGCTCGAAAAAGCGGACAGCAAAGAGCGCTGCAGTAGCTAGACCGTCTCGTAAACGAGACTTGCTAGACCGGCTGGTAAACCAGCCTTGCTAGTAGCTCGAAAAAGCGGACAGCAAAGAGCGCTGCAGTAGCTAGACCGTCTCGTAAACGAGACTTGCTTGACCGGCTGATAAATCAGCCTTGCTAGTGGCTCGAAAAAGCGTAAAAGCGATGGGGGTCCAATGAAGTGTTTGTAGGGAGGGCCTTCTAGGCCCGAATTAGCCTGAGTGTACAGCCTCATTTTGAGTAATGGTTGTTGCTAAATTCATACACTGCTCTTGAGTGTGGCTTTTAGCCGGAGTACATTCAGGGGATTGTAAGTGCTTTACCAGACTGCTTTCGCAGTCATGCTGTTGGTCAAGATGACCCGGGGACTGGTGCGTATCGCGCATCACATAAAACGGACTTAAGAATGGATGCGTTTCTGAAGAGCTGTTGCTTGTGGCTCGTCGCTCGTGGCTCGAAAAAGCCGAATTTCACCCAGATTAATTATCAAGGCTCTAGGCCATGATGAGCATGATTGAAGGCTTGGCTCGTCATGTGTCTGAAGGGAATCCCCTCATAGCTGTATTCGTTGGAATTCTTCTTGCGATTGCTCTATTTCGCCAGTTGTACAGTCTGACTCTGGAGCTCAAGGAGCGAAGGAATAATGATCTTAAGGGGGCTCTTGAGCTTGAAGGCCTTTCAGATGATGTTCGGTTTGTGATTCAAGAAAGTTTGAATCGGACATACTTTTACCGAGCAACTGGATTGACCTCAGATCCATTTACAAGATCGAAGATATCTAGGTTCCTGAAATCGACGAAAGGGGATATTAGCCTTTTTGGCATTAAACGGGTCAGCGAATACATAAATGTTAAAAATGGCAAGTTACTCATTGAATTCAGGAAGATAGACGTTATCGATTATTACTCATCGATGATGGTCGCTGTAGCGTCTGGACTTTTATTTCTCATAGCCGTTGTCATGGTCTTAATCATCTGGCGAGAAACACCATTAGAAGCACTGACTGTGGCTATCGTAGGAGGAATGATGCTAGCAACATCACTTCACTCCATCTGGAAGGTTTCTAATTTCTCTATTGCTAAAACTGTTATTAAACCAGCACTGGAGAAATTTGAAAAAAGTGAAAAAGGTCAGGCTGACCCAAACACTGATGTGTCTAACGCATCATAGAAACGGATTTAAGAATGGATGCGCTGCTGCTCCCGCTACTGGTTTTGGTAGCCCTGTTTATCTTTGCCGGTTTTCTGAAGAAATCGAAGAGTGCCACTCAGTCAGACGACACTCCCGAACACGGATACCGCAAGAAAGGCCCGCTATTCACCCCGGCGGAACGCTCATTCTACGGCGTACTGCTGCAAGCGGTTGACCAGGAAAAATATCAAGTATTTGGTAAGGTACGCGTCGCCGACCTGCTGGAACCCCAACCCAGCCGCAACCGCAGCCAGTGGCAAAAAGCCTTCAACGCCATCTCCTCCAAACACTTCGATTTCGTCCTCTGTAAAATCGACGATCTGACCCCGGTCGCCGTCATCGAACTGGACGACAAATCCCACAACCAGAAACACCGCCAGAAACGGGATGAGCTGCTTAAAAAGATCTGCAAACAAACAGACCTACCAATGATTCAGATACCTGCTAAATGGGCTTATAAAACCGAGGCACTGAAGATGATGTTGGTTAAAGAAATTGATGGTGAGAAAATGCCTGAAAAGGCTGTATTTCAATCAAAAAAATAAAACTGATTGATGGAGTATAATTTTCATTACTATTTTGTTATATAAAGATTATTTAAGGTTGTCTTTCAATAAAATTTTTAGCTTTTTGGTGTCTAATAAATGAATGAAAAGGTAGCAAAACTCTCTGTTTGTAAAAATTGCTCGGCAGAGTTTGAATCAACACTAGCTTCATGTCCTAGCTGTGACGAAGTTGTTTTAGATAGTAAATATCATGTTGTTGCTTTAGCTGCCGTAACAGGAGAGCTTATAAGTGATACCTCTTTAAAGAATATTGACTATAAGATTGGTAGTGAATGGCCAATAAATGATGATGTTTGCTATCGGTTTATATCTAAAGTAGAGGATAAGTTTAAGAGGAAGAATAAGTTTCATAGTTATTATGGTGAAGAAGAGTCATTGGTGTCTGATTGTTTTATGGCTTTTTCTGAGAAAAAGAAAAGCTTCTTAGGTATGGCTGATTCGATAATGAAGAGGTTGCGAGACTCTGCAGATAATGTTTCTTGGAGTAACGTATCTGGAGGTAGTGTAGTCTTTATGCAGTATAGGTATAAGGGGGAAGGTGACTTAGGGAAAGTTTTAGTTATTATGGTTGATAAGAAAGACGGCTTTGATTTTGATGGTGACTTGGTCCCGAAGAATGCAGATCATATTAATATTGATGCAATTCGTCAGGCGGCTCTTATTGACTTAGAGGGATTTGTTAAATCTTATCCAGAAGTGCCTGAGAATGATACATATCTTAAGTTTATACAAGGGATTTCTAAAGGGGCGTTTTTTACGGAAGCTTTAGGTTGTGAAAAGAAACCAGATAACAAAAGATCGGTTCAAGAGTTAACGTTAGCTATTGATGCTTTTTCTGATAAGCATGGTTTGCCACCAAGCTTTTATAATAAAGCTACTAAGGATGTAGATTTTGCTTTAGAGCAAGCGTCAAAAAATAAAAAAGCAGTGTCGTTAGATAAAATATCTCAGATAATTGAAGCTGCTTTGCCGGATAACGTTAAGCTTACAGGCACTTTTAGAAAGTTTGTAAATGCAGGGTTTAGTGTCGATGAATTCTTTGAACCAACCTCTCAAAGTGTAGAAAAGGAGCGCTGGGTCGAAGTGGAAAGCTCCAATAATAGCTTCAAACTACGTGTATATAAAAAGAAAGTTGGTGGTAGTGGTTCAGGTGCTGAAGTTGAGTTTAATGAAGATGAGTCGACCGTTTTGATAAAAATTAAAGACCCCAAAGCACTATCTTCTTTAAAAAGGCTAGTAGAGTCAGAAGATGAGTAAATCATCATTTTTTAATCTTTACAATATCATCCGTGATTTAGATTATAATGTTGAAGATGAACTGTGTAGATTTAAGTTAGATAGTCACATTGATGAGGATAATTTGCGCGATGTTCTCATTCAATGTGATTACGAAATTGATCTTTCAACATTGAAAGGACAATTTCTTAACATTAGTCTTGATTCTTCCTCTTGGCTAGGAGGTGTTTGTCCCATTTTTCCATCATGGGAGGAGTTTTATGACAGGGTAGAGTGGGTTTGTCAGTTTCCGGATGACTTTTACATATTGGAAAGTGATATATCGAGCTTTGATGAAAAGCCTGATGAATATAAAAGAATTGAGGTTTTGATAAACTTTCGTAAGCTTCTTGCTCGAATGTCTGATCATTGTGTGCCGGAAAAAGGGAGTACAATGGGAAGACAAAAGCTGTTTTTTCTTATTGATTCTGAATCAGGTGCTAGACGATTTGACATAATTCCTACATCTCAGTGGGAATGGGTTAAAGAAATAAGGGTTACAAATGAAAAGATAAATAGCTTAAAGTTTTTGATGGATTCTATGAGCCTTGAAGATTGTCAGAGTTCTGAGCGAAGGTCAGTTATGCGAACTGCTTTTTCTGATGTTGTTGGCTACGATGAAAAAATAAACTTAGAATTTCGTAAGGTTGTTGAATGTATTGAAATATTATGTGATAGATATAAAGATCATCACGAGATATTTATCAATAAATTTAATGTTAGTGAAATCATTAAAGATATAAATGATAAGAATCTACAGTATACATCTAAAATTAGTGAGATAGTTTCTAGTGGGCAAACAAAAGCACTGGCTATCCCTGGAGCCTTAGTTGCTATTAGTGCGGTTTTAAAAGTAGATGGTGCTTGGGATGCAATTGGTGTTCTTGTTGGTATCTATCTTACAGCAGCTATAATTCACAAAGCCCTGAGTGTTCATAATGATTCATTTGTCAGTATAAAAGATCAGATACTACATGAATTTTCATTGTTTGAAGATCTTAACGAAAATACAGGGGTGAGAGAAAGGGCTGAAGTAACCCGAAAGAGTTTGAATATTAAGGTTGATGCTGCGATCAAGAGTGTCAATTTTATTAAGCAGGTTGTTTGGTCCACAGTTGTATTTACTTCATTTTGGATGGTTGCAAACTTGGGGGCTAGCTTCTAGGAATTTAAGATTACTAAATCTATAAAAAAATCCCCGCAACAGCGGGGATTTTTTTATGCTTTTTCTAGCCACTAGCAAGCGGCTTTAGCCGCGGTCGAGCGAGGCGGGCTTTAGCCCGCCGGTCTAGCCACGAATTTATAACGCCTCAATCTTCGCGAACTGCTCTTTCAATTGATCAAGTTGAGCGTTGAATCCTGCCAACTTCTCCCTTTCTTTTTCCACAACAGCCTCCGGAGCATTGGCCACAAACTTATCGTTGCTCAGTTTGCCAGACAGACGACCTGCTTCTTTCTGCAGCTTATCCATCTCTTTCTTCAGACGGGCCAGTTCGGCGTCTTTGTCGATCAGACCAGCCATCGGTACCAGTACCTGCATATCGCCAACCAGCTGTACCGCAGACATCGGTGCTTCGTCGCCTTCGTTCAGCCAGGTGATGGAAGACAGGGATGCCAGTTTGGACAGGAAGGTACGGTTCGCTTCCAGTCGCGCCTGATCTTCCGCGCTGCCGTTCTGAATCAGGATATCCAGCTCTTTCGCCGGGGAGATACCCATCTCACCACGGATGTTACGCACGCCGGTGATCACGCCTTTCAGCCAGTTGATATCGGCTTCGGCGGTGGCATCGATCTTAGATTCATCGGCCACAGGGTAGGCCTGCAGCATGATGGTGTCACCTTCAACACCGGCCAGACCTTTAATGGACTGCCAGATCTCTTCGGTGATGTACGGCATGATCGGGTGGGTCAGTCGCAGGATCACTTCCAGTGCGCGGACCAGGGTGCGACGGGTGCCGCGCTTGGCTTCAGCAGAGGCGTTGTCGTCCCACAGTACCGGCTTGGACAGTTCCAGATACCAGCCGCAGTATTCGTTCCAGATGAAGTCGTAGAGGGTCTGGGAGGCCAGGTCGAAACGGTACTCGTCCAGGTGCTTGGTTACTTCCGCTTCCACTTTCTGCAGCTCACTGGCGATCCAGCGGTCTGCCAGTGACAGTTCAACATCCCCTCCAGCTTGGCCACAGTCTCCGCCTTCGGTGTTCATCTGCACGTAACGGGCGGCGTTCCAGATCTTGTTACAGAAGTTACGGTAACCTTCCAGACGCTTCACGTCCCAGTTGATGTCACGGCCGGTGGAGGCCAGTGCCGCCAGGGTGAAACGCAGGGCGTCGGTACCGTGCGCTGCAATACCTTCTGGGAACTGCTTCTCGGTACGCTTGCCGATCTTTTCAGCCAGTTGTGGCTGCATCATGTTGCCGGTACGTTTTTCCAGCAGATCCGGCAGGCTGATGCCGTCGATCATATCCAGAGGGTCCAGTACGTTACCTTTGGACTTGGACATCTTGTCGCCGTTCTCATCACGGATCAGGCCGGTCACGTAAACGGTTTTGAACGGTACCTGCGGCGTGCCATCTTCATTCTTCATGAAGTGCATGGTCATCATCATCATGCGGGCAACCCAGAAGAAGATGATGTCGAAGCCGGTTACCAGAACGTCGGTCGGGTGGAACGTTTGCAGACGCTGGGTGTTTTCAGGCCAACCCAGAGTACCGAAGGTCCACAGGCCGGAGCTGAACCAGGTATCCAGTACGTCGTCGTCCTGACGCAGCTCGGTTTCCAGATCCAGACCGTACTTTTCACGGGCCGCATCGGCATCTTTAGCAACGTAGACGTTACCTTCGTTGTCGTAGAACGCCGGAATCCGGTGACCCCACCACAGCTGACGGGAGATACACCAGTCCTGAATGTCACGCATCCAGGCGAAGAACATGTTTTCGTACTGTTTTGGTACAAACTTGATGTCGCCGTTCTCTACCGCTTCTACCGCAGGGCCAGCCAGAGTCTTGGCATCGGCAAACCACTGGTCGGTCAGCATCGGCTCGATCACCACGCCACCACGGTCGCCGTAGGGTACGGTCATATCGTTTTCTTCGATCTTCACCAGCAGGCCGGCTTCGTCCATATCGGCAACGATCGCCTTACGGGCAGCGAAGCGCTCCATGCCGCGGTATTTCTCCGGCAGGGTTTTGTCCAGCTCGTTGTTTTCGCTGCCGTCGGTGTTGAAGGTTTCTGCCTCGTCACGGATATCGCCGTTGAGGGTGAGAATGTTGATCATTGGCAGCTGGCAACGCTTGCCGACTTCGTTATCGTTGAAATCGTGGGCCGGGGTGATTTTCACACAGCCGGTACCTTTTTCCATGTCGGCGTGCTCGTCGCCCACGATTGGAATGCGGCGGTTAACCAGCGGCAGGATGATCTCTTTGCCGATCAGGTCTTTGTAGCGCTCATCTTCCGGGTTTACCGCCACACCGGTATCACCCAGCATGGTTTCCGGACGGGTAGTACCCACCACCAGGAAGTCTTCGCCTGCAGCGGTTTTAACGCCATCAGCCAGTGGGTAACGCAGGTACCACATCTTGCCTTTGACTTCGCGGTTTTCCACTTCCAGATCGGAGATCGCGGTGTGCAGTTTAGGGTCCCAGTTCACCAGACGCTTACCGCGGTAGATCAGGCCTTCGTCATACAGGCGGATAAATACTTCCTGTACGGCGTTGTAGAAGCCGGAGTCCATGGTGAAGCGTTCGGTTGGCCAGTCAACGGAGTTACCCAGACGACGCATCTGATTGGTGATGGTGCCGCCGGACTCGCCTTTCCATTCCCAGATTTTTTCGATGAAGGCGTCGCGGCCCAGATCGTGACGGGATTTCTGCTCTTCAGCGGCCAGTTTACGTTCTACAACCATCTGGGTAGCGATACCCGCGTGGTCGGTGCCCACCTGCCACAGGGTGTTCTTACCCTTCATACGCTGGTAACGGGTCAGGGCGTCCATGATTGTGTGCTGGAAAGCGTGACCCATGTGCAGGCTGCCGGTGACGTTCGGCGGCGGAATCATGATGCAGTATGAATCACCTTCGCCGGAAGGGGCGAAGTAACCTTTCTCTTCCCAGTTCTTGTACAGGGATTCCTCGATCTCGTTAGGCTGGTAGGTGGTATCCATTAATGACTTAGCTCTTAAATTAGCTTGAATTAGGTGGCCCCTGAATCGGGCGAAATTAGCTCGACATTATAGCGTTGGAACAGGCCTGAGGCGAGAGCTAAGTCAGTGGCGAGACGTCGCTTTGCGACTTGCGGGACCGGTGAATGAATTCACCTCGCTGGAAAAAGCACTATGGCCTGTGTCAGGATTACCTCTATCCAGTGTGGAACTGACAAAGGGAATTGTTATGAGCTACGAAGATATGGATGTCTGGAAGCGTGCCTGCCGTTTAAGTTGTGAGATCTATACAACACTTGGGCGCTGCCGGGACTTTGGTTTCAGAGACCAGGTGACCCGAAGCGGCCTGTCTATACCGAGTAATATCGCAGAAGGCTTTGAGCGGGGGAGTGATAAAGAGAAGCGTCAGTTTCTTTATTACGCCAAAGGTTCATCTGCTGAGCTGAAAACCCAGATCTATATTGGTCAGAGAATCGGTTACATCCATGAAGAAAAGGCGATTCGCTGGCGTAAAGAGATTGCTGTTATTCAGAAGATGTTGGGAGCGCTGATTCGGGGAATCAGCGAGTAGCGGGAACGCATTGCTAAGCAATGCTTGCTGGTGGCTGGATCGTCACGCAAGCGTGACTAGCTGGAAAAAGCAGGAAAAGCTATGGCGTTTATAAAGTACTTTGTAGTGAGGCACGCCCCCGTGCCGAAATCAGCAATGGGTTAAATAGTGGCTGGAACGTGAGCAGAGCTCACCTTGCGGGTGGCTGGATCGCATTGCGTGCAATGCTTGCTAGAAAGAGCTTGAAGGGGGTGGGATTAGACGACACATTGATTCGCCACCCGCCACCCGCCACCCGCCACCCGCCACCCGCCACC
>JAOXSA010000491.1 GCA_025800245.1 Amphritea sp.
TAGAACGGTGGTGAATGGCCAAGGAGATGGGAACGCGAAGGTGGATGGAATCACGCCGGATGCAAGATTCCAGGGAGATGGCTACGGAGCCGTGCGAGTGAACATTGAACCTATAGCGGCAATGCCTGATAACGGCAACAAACGAGACTCGAGTCAGGAAGCAATACAAACGTCAGCTGAGGAGACGAAGGATGCAGTGCCTTTCAAGGAGACGAGTCTGGGCGCTGTGATTACCACGGTGAACACGTACAAACAGAAACAAAGCTATGAGGACATCACTGAAGCGACAATGTCCGAGACTGTGGACCAGATCGAGAAAGCATTCGGGTTCAGAACTCCGGACATGATTGCAAACGGCACGGGGAGTCTTGAGAGAAATGGCAGCATACGAATGAAACCTGGGGATCGCAGCGCGTCTGGTTCCCTGCAGGAAATACAGCTAACGCCGCGCAGGGCGCAGTCTGGGGATTCGCTGAACCGCAACAGGAGCAGCGAGGATGAAGAATCACCTGCCAACATTCTAAAACGGTTGGTAAAAGAATCTAACAGCGAGCAAGATCGGGTGCTGCAGCGGAAGAGCGAAGGTGATCTACCATATAACTTGATCAAGAACAGAGCTACGACAACGGTGGTCGAAGCGTCGCCGAATTCTGTCGAAGTTAAAACAGAGGCGAAGCGTAAGTCAGAGTACGAAGCTCGTCTGGCCGCCAGAAATCTCCTCATCGAACGCCTGGAAAATCACCGGCAGTCCCTTGAAGGCAACAACGTGGAAGGGATTAAAATCTACCACGCTAAAAGCCGAAGTACGCCCGTTGATGGCAGGAGTATGAACGGGGAAACAGCACCCCGACCACGGCAGAGTTCACAGGATGATAGCAAGATATCTGTTGAGCGGGAGGAGGGTGATGGAGTCAAGATCGCTCATCACGGCAGGAGAAAGAAGTCGGCGG
>JAOXSA010000493.1 GCA_025800245.1 Amphritea sp.
GATCAGATGAATGTCAGAGTGCGGGTGACCGACTCTGGGGGGCTGAGTCATGAGCAGGTAGTAACGATTAATGTGAAGGATGAAAATGACCGGCCGACAGATATCAGCCTGTCCGGCAATAGCATCAGCGAGAACGCTGCCGGTGCTACGGTCGGAAGTCTGAGCACAGCGGACCAGGACAGTTCTGACGTTCATAGCTATACCGTATCGGATAACCGTTTTGAGATCGTTGATGACGGAAGTGGCAATCAACAACTGAAGCTGAAAGCTGGTGTTGCTCTCGATCATGAGGCAGAAGGTGGTGCTGTCAGCGTAACGGTGACAACCAGTGACGGTAATGGTGGTAGCTACTCAGAAGATCTGACGATTAATGTTGCTGATCTGAATGAAGGTCCGACGGATGTCAGTCTGTCCGCCAACACAATAACTGAAAATGCCGCAGGTGCCGTTGTGGGTAACCTGAGCGCAACCGATCAGGATTCAGGTGACAACCATACTTACACCGTATCTGATAATCGCTTCGAGGTCGTTGATGATGGCAGTGGTAATAAACAGCTGAAACTGAAAGACGGCGTATCGCTGGACCATGAAGCAGAGGGCGGTTCAGTCAGCGTAACGGTAACCACGACCGATGGGAAAGGTGGCAGTTATTCAGAAAACCTGACCATTAATGTGGCCGATATAAATGAAGCCCCAACGGATATCAGCCTGTCTGCCAACACTGTAACCGAGAACGCAACCGGCGCGGTGGTAGGAAACCTCAGTACTACCGACCCGGATGGCGGTGATAAACACACGTATACCGTATCGGATAACCGCTTTGAGGTTGTTGATGATGGCAGTGGTAATAAACAGCTGAAACTGAAAGACGGCGTATCGCTGGACCATGAAGCAGAGGGCGGTTCAGTCAGCATAACGGTAACTACGACCGATGCTGACGGTGCCAGTTACAACGAGAATTTCAGTATTTCAGTTACCGATGTAAATGAAAGGCCAACGGCCATCAATACGCCGGCTAGTCATGCAGTGGCGATCAACAATGCGGGCTTTGAAGCACAACAGCTGGATGATGGTCGTTCGACGACCCGGGATATTGAGGGTTGGGATACCAGCGGGCGTTCAGTGGGTGTCTGGGATGTCAGTTCGTGGGCCTTTGATGACGCCCCCGAAGGCGAAAACGCCGCATATCTGGTGCGGGGGTCAACGGCGTCTCAAACCCTTGGCGAACAGTTTACACCGGGCCAGAGTTATACCCTCAGTGCTCAGGTTGGCGATCCGGAATATGGCGGTGATGCTTCGGGCTGGGCGATACGCCTGTATGCGGGTAATCAGCTCATCGGCAGTGTCGATAATGCTGACTATGACGTACCGGATGGGCAGTTTACCAAAGCGACTCTGACATTGAGTGCAGATGATCTGGAAGCTTTTTCAGCGCATTACGGCCAGCCGTTGAAGATCGAGTTGGTAAATGCCGGTAATGGCGATGAAGTTAACTTTGATGATATTCAACTTAAGGCAGAGTCTGAAATCTCGGTTAGCGAGGGAGATGCTCGCGGGACACCGGTCACACAGGTGAGTGTCTCGGATGCCGACGCGGGGGATACGCACAGCTACAGTCTGGTCGATGATGCCGGTGGGGCGTTCAGTATTGATGCGAAGACGGGCATTATCTCGGTGGCCGACGCCAGCATGCTTGATCATGAAGGGGCTGATCAGATGAATGTCAGAGTGCGGGTGACCGACTCTGGGGGGCTGAGTCATGAGCAGGTAGTAACGATTAATGTGAAGGATGAAAATGACCGGCCGACAGATATCAGCCTGTCCGGCAACAGCATCAACGAGAACGCTGCTGGTGCTACGGTCGGAAGCCTGAGCACAGCGGACCAGGACAGCTCTGACGTTCATAGCTATACCGTATCGGATAACCGCTTTGAGGTTGTTGATGACGGCAGTGGTAATAAACAGCTGAAACTGAAAGACGGTGTTAGCCTGGATAGTGAAGCGGAGAACGGTGCAGTATCTGTGACCGTGACCACCACAGACGGCAGCGGTGCCAGTTACAGCGAAGCGTTCAGCATCAGTGTCGCCGACGTCAACGAAGCTCCAACGGATATCAGTCTGTCTGCCAACACTGTAACCGAGAACGCCACCGGCGCGGTGGTAGGAAACCTCAGTACTACCGACCCGGATGGCGGTGACAAACACACGTATACCGTATCCGATAGCCGCTTTGAGGTTGTCGATGATGGCAGTGGTAACAAACAGCTGAAACTGAAAGACGGCGTATCGCTGGACCATGAAGCAGAAAACGGTGCTGTTTCTGTCACGGTAACCGCCAGTGATGGCAACGGCGGTAGCTATTCCGAAGATATGACCGTCAACATCAGTGATGTTAATGAAGCGATCACCGGTATTGATTTCAGTGGTACTCAGTCGGTGCAGGAGAGTCTTCAGTATCGGGCGAGTTATTTGTCACCGGGTCATAGCAATCCCGCCGGTAAAACTGTCGCTGAGCTGCAGGCCGTGGATGGTGATAGTTCAGACAGCCACACTTACAGCATTATTTCGGCGACAGATCAAAATGGTAATCCGGTAACGATTGATGCTTCCTTCCCGTTTGAGATTCAGGGAGATGCGGTGGTGGTTAAGTCCAGTGCAACACTGGATCATGAAACCGTGTCTCGATATAACATTGTGGTGCAGGCGGAGGATAGTGCAGGGAATACGGCGACTGAAACCGTGAGTGTTAATGTTACCGATTATTCTACCTACTACGGTGGTACTTTCTCTGACCAGTATGCATCCGGTTCTTCGGAGGAAGATGAACTCCATGGCGGGAGTGGTAACGATACTCTGAGAGGTAATGATGGTGATGACCGAATTTTCGGTGAGGGAGATAACGAT
This sequence comes from Amphritea sp., assembly GCA_025800245.1. Lineage (GTDB taxonomy): Bacteria > Pseudomonadota > Gammaproteobacteria > Pseudomonadales > Balneatricaceae > Amphritea. The sequence goes on from JAOXSA010000493.1 coordinate 2,905, forward strand.
ACTCTGACCGGTGGTGGTGGTGATGATTATGTTGATGGAGGCGCAGGCTCGGATGTAGCTATCTTCTCTGGTAATCATGCTGATTACACCATCACCCACAATGGCGGTAACAACTATACCATTACCGATAGTCGTCCGGGGTCTCCGGATGGTACGGATACTGTTGCCAATGTAGAGACCTTTCGCTTTGCTGATGGTGATGTGCCGGTAGGTAGTCTGCTGAATGCAGCTCCTGTTGCAGGTGCTGATATTACCCAGACTATTGCTGAAGACAGCAGCGTGGTGCATGGTCAGTTAAATGCAACTGATGCAGATGGCGATTCCCTGAGTTATTCCATCACTTCTGGAAACAGTGCTCCGGATGGCTTTACTCTCAACAGCAATGGTAGTTACAGCTTTGATCCGGGGGATGCGGCTTATCAGAGCCTGGGCGTGGGTGACAGCCAGGTGCTTACGGTACCTGTCACCGTCAGCGATGGCAAGGGAGGCACCGATACCCAGCAGATTCGGATTACCGTAACCGGTACCAACGATGCTCCTGTTGCTGATAGCATGGCAATGCAGACTGTTACCGAAGGTGGTAGTGTGATCTCAGGCCAGTTTACAGCAACTGATGCTGATGGCGATGCACTTACGTATTCGGCTAAATATACATTGCCGGATGGTTTTACCCTGAATTCTGACGGCAGTTATAGTTTTGATCCGGATCATCCGTCTTATAATCAGCTCAACGGCAGTGAAGCACAGTTCCTCAATGCCTATGTCACGGTGACCGACGGTCATGGCGGCAGCACCGACACTAAATTGTCGATCATTATCAGTGGTAGTAATGATGCACCGGTGATCACCACCAGTTTGAATACGACAGTCAGTGAAGGGGATCGTGTTATCTCTGGTCAGATGAGAGCTAGCGATGCCGATGCACGGGATACTCTTAGCTGGGCGGTAAAGGGTCCAGTTCCGGCAGGCTTTACGCTTAATCCGGATGGCAGCTATAGTTTTGATCCGGGTAATTCGGCCTATGATCACTTGAATAATGGTGAGACTCAGTCTGTCACAGTCAACATCGTTGCAACAGATAAAGCTGGGGCATCGGATGTAGAAACACTGGTAATTACAGTGCAGGGAAATACTGATTCCGGGGCTCAGATTGTATCCAGTTCGGGTATCAATTATGCAAATTATGGTAGCGAGATTACTGATACTGCAGGCATGACAGTACAGTCGGGTAGTTCTAAAAACGACCATATTACGGGCACCGATGGTGCAGATTACATTGACGGTGGTGACAAAAATGATCATCTATCCGGTGGGCGCGGCAATGACCTGCTGGATGGTGGTGATAAGAATGATCATCTATATGGTGAAGAAGGCGAAGATACACTGAAAGGTGGATCGGGAAATGATCATCTGTTTGGTGGCGATGGCCGGGATTATCTGGATGGTGGTTCCGGTAATGATAAGCTTGAAGGTGGAGTCGGTAACGATCAGATTCTCGGAGGGGAGGGTAACGATAATATCGACGGAGGCTCCGGCGATGATCTTATTTCAGGCGGGAAAGGTAATGATGTCGTTACCGGTGGAGATGGCTCCGATACCTACGTCTTTAATCCATTTGATGGCAATGACAGCTTCTCCGGTGGTACCGGTGGTGGCTGGACCGATGTCATTCAGCTGAGTACCGACGGCAGCTCTGATCCGGGTGATCCATGGACCATTACTGTTAACGGTCAGGAGATGGATTACGATCTGGCGGCTCAGGCGCTGGAACTGAATCCGGATACCTCCGGTGTGGTTACCATGGCTGATGGCAGCGAGTTGACCTTTGAGGGGATAGAGAAAATAGAGTGGTAATAAAGAAGGGGCTTCGGCCCCTTCTTTATTTTAGTGGCTGGATCGTCACGCGAGCGAGACTTGCTGGACGCAGCGGAGCTGCTTGCTGGAAAAAGCGAACGTAGCAGTGGAGTTTCAAATTACATTGTAGTGAGGCACGTCCTCGTGCCGATAAGGAATTTAGTAGTTTGTGGCTGGATCATCTCGTAAACGAGACTCGCTCGAACGGCTGGCCAGCCAGCCTTGCTAGAAAAAGCTTGACGGGGCTTGGCATTAACTCAAATACTGTTTAGCCACTAGCCACTAGCCACTAGCCACTAGCCACTAGCCACTAGCCACTAGCCACTAGCCACTAGCCACTAGCCACTAGCCACTAGCCACTAGCCACTAG
>JAOXSA010000496.1 GCA_025800245.1 Amphritea sp.
CGTGGCCTGGATCTGTGGCAGTGTCAGACCATTCTGATCGAGGATACTCAGGCGTTGTTTCATCAACACATCGTAATCAGGAATGTCACGGGTGGTAGCTTTCAGTTCTTCGATTCCGGTTTCTTCGGCGAAAGCGATCCAGATCTCAGGAATCAGAACCCCTTCAAGGTCAAGGCATGCTAGTTCCACAGTGCGCTCCAGCGGTCAGTAATAGCGAATTTGAGTTTTGTTCTTATGTCGATGATTCTACAGTAACACCGCCACTAAACAACGCAGCCGGTAACAGCCAGTCGTCGGTTACCTGGCTGTGATTCAGAGCGATTACTTTTCTGACTTGTATTTCGGAATCACCCCCTCAAGACCCACTTCAAGCCTTGGTCGGTCAGTTTCAACTTCGGTGAGCGCCTCAACCAACTGCATCGTTTCCGTGCTTCTTACCGCCAACTGCTGATACTGGCGCGTGCCGGCGGATTTCCATTCAATCTCTTTATCCGTCAGCTCCTTGATAACTCTTGCAGGCGAACCGGCGACCAGGGTGCGGGCTGGTACATCCATTGACGCCTTAACAAAGGACATCGCTGCAACAATGGAAGATTCGCCAATCACCGCGCCATCCATAATCACTGAATTCATCCCTACCAATGCATTTTTACCGATCACACAGCCATGCAGCACTGCACCGTGGCCGATATGGCCATCCTCTTCGACAACGGTATCTGTGCCGGGAAAGCCGTGCATGACACAGGTATCCTGCAAATTGGCGCCTTTCTTAAGCTCCAGACGACCGAAATCTCCACGCAGACAGGCAGCAGGACCTACATAGCAATTGGGCCCCACGATCACATCACCGATGAGTACAGCAGTAGGATGTACAAATGCAGTAGGGTCAATTACCGGGGTGATGCCATCAATTGCGTAGACTTTCATGCTTACCTCTTAGCTTTTGCTCTGGAATCAGAGCCTGGGACTCTGGCAGACTCATATATGATTTTTCTAATACATATCTATACATGAATACCCGTATAGATACAACGAGACAGGCCATTAATGATACACAATATCTTTTTATAAATTACTATTTGTATCTCTTTTAGCTAAAATGCATAATGCCCCTGAACCGGACTCATAACTCGCGATTGGCAATCGGGCTTCATCCGGTTCAAGGATTTGTATTCTGCTGTACCCAACAGCAACTGATGTGGATCGTTCGATACAGATCTTGAATCAGGCATCCGTGCCTGATTACTTTGCCCTTTGGCAGGCCGGAGACAGACCCGGCCTGCCGTTTTTCCCGATCATTCGTTTCCTTAATATATTTCGCCCAGCACTTTCAATCTATACAATGCCGGCATTCATCGTGCGGAGTTACTATGTTCAAAGCCAATTCTTTTGCTGTCATCCTGACTCTTGCTTCCGTAGTGGCGCTGGGACCATTGTCCACAGATATGTATCTTCCAGCGTTGCCCGGTCTGACGACGGTTTTTACAACCAGTATCGATCAGGTTCAGATTACACTGTCGGTTTTCTTACTCGGATTTGCTGTCACCCAGCTTATCTATGGCCCATTGGCAGATCGGTTTGGACGCAAACCGGTACTGCTGGCCGGATTGGCTCTGTTTATCGCAGCATCTCTCGGATGCAGCCTGGCGAACACGATCGAACAGTTGATCAGCTATCGCTTCCTACAGGCGCTGGGTGCCTGCGCGGGTCCCGTTCTCGGCAGAACAATTGTCCGCGATATACATGGTCCGGTTAATGCCGCGAAGGTTCTATCGATGATGGGGACTATCATGGCGCTGGCACCGGCGATTGCCCCAATTCTTGGCGGCTATATGGTGGTCTGGTTCAGCTGGAGCTCAATCTTCTGGTTTCTGACGTTTTACGGTGCGATAGCCTGGTTACTAATAGCATTCAAAATTCCGGAATCACTGGACAGTAACAATCGTAGCTCGCTTCGTATAGGGGTTATCATCAGCAACTATGGCACCCTGCTTCGTCACAGGGTCTATATGGGATACACCCTGGCTTGCAGCTTTATTTTTTCGGGTTTGTTCGCGTTTCTATCCGGTTCCTCATTTGTCCTGATTGATTATTTCTCGGTCAACCAGGAGCACTACGGTTTGTTCTTCGCGATGGCCGTGGGTGGCTATATGACCGGTACTCAGATTGCGCAGCGGTTAGGCCCTCGCCTGGGCATCAATACCATGCTCCTCTACGGTGCAATCCTTGGATTCAGCGCTGGCCTGACAATGGTCATTCCTGCTCTCATTAACATTCATAATCTGTGGCTGACCGTGCTTACCCAGGTATTCTTTATGATGGCAGTCGGTATTGTGATGCCGCAAGCGATGGCTGGTGCGCTGGCACCATTTTCTGCGATGACCGGTACCGCTTCTTCATTACTGGGATTTACACAGTCAATAATTGCAGCCTGCGCGGGTTTGATCGTCGGTCATTTTCATGACGGAAGTCCAACTACGATGGCTATCACTATCGCGTTAATGGGCATGCTCAGTTTGCTGAGTTTTTACTTCCTGGTAGGGCCACAAAGAGCAAAACCATAGTTTTAAACCAAAGCCTTTAAGCCATAGTTTTTAAGCCAGTTAGCGGCTATCCTTAGCGACCATTTAATCCATCACCGGATCACGGAGACAACCAGATGCTGATCTACCCAAACTCTTCCTGCCTGCTGGTCATCGATATTCAGGACAAGCTGGTGCCGGCGGTTCATGAAAATGAAACCCTGATCAAAAATACCCGTTGGCTGGTGGAACTGGCAAAATTAGTGAATGTGCCGGTGCTTACCTCTGAACAGTACCCACAAGGACTGGGCGGCACGGTGGCAGAACTGAAAGAGATCCTGTCGGAAGACGGTTTTATGGATAAGCAGCATTTCTCCTGCATCGCCGATTCCGCATGCAATGAAAAGATCAACAGTATCCGTCCGAATCAGGTAATCATCGTCGGTATGGAAGCCCACGTTTGCGTTCTGCAAACTGCTATTCAGCTTAAGCAACAAGCCCGTGAAGTTTATGTCGTGGCAGACTGTGTCTCTTCCCGCAATCCTTACGATAAAGAGATGGCACTGGAACGACTGCGTAACTGTGGCGTGCACATTGTGACTAAAGAGATGGTTGGCTTTGAGTGGATTCAGCAATCCGGCACACCGGAATTCAAAGAGTTCAGCACAAAGTACTTACGTTAAAGAGTACTTGCGCTGACAGGAACTCCTACCCTGTTTCTGAGAGAGCCTTATGGCTCTCTTTTTGTTTCTGACTTTTGGTTTCTGATTCGGGCAATCATAAGCGGATATGCTGACTCAGTTCAGTCCGGCTCTGCTCGATAATTTCAACCAGACTCCTCGCTGCTGTCGACAGTGGATAACGCTTACGGGTAACAATACCCACCTGCCGGGAAACAACCGGCAAGCTCAGTTCACGGCATACCGCGCCCTGTTCACGCATCTGTTGAATACACAGCGAAGGTACTGCGCTGACCCCCAGCCCACTGACGACCATCCGGCCGATTGTCGCCAACTGATGGGTTTCAAACTCAGGTGCCACCGTCATACCCAACTGCCGTAACTTACTCTCAATCAGCAAACGGATACTCGATGGCCGCTGCAGAGCGATAAAGTCATCCTTCAATAATTGTTGCCAGTGAATGCTGTCACTCTCCGCCAACTCATGCTCCGGATTCACAACGGCGACGAAACGGTCGTCAAACAATGCATTGAAGCTGAGATCCTCAGAACGTCCCGGATCGAAGGTAATCCCGACTTCCACCACACCGTTGCGCACCATATCGACTACATCTTCAGCAATGACATCATTAACGGTGACACTGACATTCGGGTAAAGCTGACGGTAGTCACGGATAATATCCGGCAACAGACTACTGGCAAAGGAAGGCATTGCAGCCAGTACCACTCTACCCCGGTTCAACGCAAAGCGCTGCTGCAGATCCCCAAACGCACTGTCCCAGTCATCCAGCAGACGCTGCGCTACCGGATAGAACTCCTCGCCTTCCGGTGTCAGTGTCAGTGCACGTGTAGTACGGCTGAACAGCGCGCCACCGACCTCCTCTTCAAGGTTTTTTATCGCAATACTCAGTGCTGGCTGAGACAGATACACCTGGGCACAAGCCTCAGTGAAACTCTGAGTCCTGGCGACTGCCATAAACGCCCGTAATTGCTTGAGTGTGATATTCATAGACTGCTATTTTACGCCTATTTATATATTTTATTTATAAATTATTTAAATCATTAAATTTGATAAATAACAAGCTCTGTATGAGACTCAATAACAGGTACCCGGTTGTTACGGCTTGCGCTGTAACTGTCCCTACCGGGTACGTTCCGATATACGCATGATAAAAACGTACAACAACGAACCAAAAGTGGAGTGGCAACATGTCGGGTTTCAACAAAGTTATAGACAGCTATGAAGAAGCGATGGCAGGCCTGGAAGATGGCATGACCGTTATCGCCGGTGGCTTTGGCCTCTGTGGCATCCCGGAAAATCTGATCGCAGAAATTAAGCGCAAAGGCACTAAAGAACTGACCTTTGTCTCCAACAACTGTGGCGTGGATGATTTCGGTCTGGGCGTACTGCTGGTTGATCGTCAGATCAAAAAAATGATCTCCTCCTACGTGGGCGAAAACGCTCTGTTCGAGCAGCAACTGCTGGCCGGCGAGCTGGAAGTAGAACTGACCCCGCAGGGCACACTGGCAGAGAAAATGCGTGCCGGTGGTGCAGGCATCCCGGCGTTCTTTACCGCAACCGGTTACGGCACCCCAGTGGGTGAAGGTAAAGAAGTCCGTGAATTCAACGGCCGCAACTACATCCTGGAAGAATCCATCACTGGTGATTTTGCTATCGTCAAAGGCTGGAAAGCTGACACTTACGGCAACGTTGTTTACCGCGATACCGCTCAGAACTTCAACCCAATGGCTGCAACCGCAGGCAAGATCACAGTGGTTGAAGTAGAAGAGATCGTTGAGCCAGGCGAACTGAGCCCTACTGAAATTCAGACGCCGGGCATCTATGTAAACCGTGTTATCAAAGGCACGTTCGAGAAGCGTATTGAGCAGCGTACTGTACGCCAGAGCTAATCAGCTCATCTCAAAACGCACTAGCTAAGAAACATAGATAAACATTTAATTTCAAATAGTTGAGAAGTAAACCTCAACTATTTAGAGAAGAGGAAATAACATGGCACTCTCTCGTGAACAGATGGCTCAGCGTGTAGCTCGCGAGCTGCAGGACGGTTACTACGTCAACCTGGGTATCGGTATCCCGACACTGGTAGCAAACTACATCCCTGAAGGTATGGAAGTAATGCTGCAATCCGAAAACGGACTGCTGGGTATGGGTCCATTCCCGACCGAAGATGAGATCGATGCAGATATGATCAACGCCGGTAAACAGACTGTAACTGCGGTAACTGGCGCATCGATTTTCTCCTCTGCTGAATCATTTGCGATGATCCGTGGTGGTCACGTTGACCTGACCGTGCTGGGCGCATTCGAAGTGGATGTAAACGGCAATATCGCTTCCTGGATGATCCCGGGTAAGCTGATCAAGGGTATGGGCGGCGCAATGGATCTGGTAGCCGGCGCAGATAACATCATCGTAACGATGACTCATGCGTCCAAGCACGGCGAATCCAAGCTGCTGACTGAATGCTCCCTGCCACTGACCGGCTCCGGTTGCATCAAGAAGGTTCTGACTGATCTGGCTTACCTGGAAATTGAAGACGGTGCATTCCACCTGAAAGAGCGCGCACCGGGCGTTTCCGTTGAAGAGATCGTTGAGAAGACTGAAGGTAAACTGATTGTTCCTGACGAAGTACCGGAGATGGTATTCGAATAATCACTCTTCTGGCGAAGAGCTAAGAAAAAGCCGCTGCGGTTCTCCGTAGCGGCTTTTTTTTATTATGGGCAGATATGTTTCAGAGGACTGTATCCAGCTGCACTACATCACCGCACAGATCCGGCGAGTAACCCGGCAGGCTACGTACCGCATCGGAAAACTCAGGTTGCCGGATTACATCCAGTAACCGTACGACAGCTTCCTGCTGCAATGCCTTGTTGTGGCATACCAACAGATAGTTCTCCGACGAAAGCGGCACAAAATCCAGCCCAAACTGTCGGGCTGCCGGTTCCACTCCCATCCCTGCATCGGCCATACCGGACGCCACAAAGGCTGCGACGGCAGAATGAGTAAACTCTTCATCATCATAACCTTTGACCTGCTTAGGGCTGATGCCTTCCCGTTTCAGCAGTTCGTCAAACAAGGCCCGGGTACCGGAATCCTTCTGCCGGTTAATAAACCGGATCGGTTGCTCCCGTTCACTCTTAATCGAGAGATCCTGCAGTCCATTAATCTCCAGCGGGTTGCCAGGTTTAACCATCAGCCCCTGTCTGCGGGTAATAAAGCGGATAATCCGGTGCCCTCGAGGCTTGAGATGTCGAACATAAGCTTCAAACAGATCATGTTCCATACCGTTACTCAGGCCTTCGGCCGGCAGGTGGAATCCGGCGATATCGCAATTACCCCTATTCAGGGAGATCAGTGCCTCTTCGGCACTTTTGTACTGCAGATCCAGTTGCAACTCTTCACAAAAGTCCGGTAACAGTGCCACGGCATAGCCATAACTGGCATGAATACGCAGCAATGGACTCACTCCTTCCAGAGCCCGATGGATTTCCAGGTTAAGCTCAGAGGCCAGACTGTCGAGTTGTGGCTCCAGACGGGCAACCACCCGCTGCTCTGCCCAGAGCAGCTTTTCACCCAGGGCACTGAGATTTGCCCCGCGACCTTTCTGCATCTCAACCAACGGTAAACCAAAGAATGCCGCCCAGGTGTTCAGCAGATTCCAGCCATGCCGGTAAGAGATGCCGATCTGTTCAGTGGCGACCGTCAGTTTACCGGTTTCATGAATCGCCTGCAGTAAGGTAAATAACTGAGGATTCAACTGGTTACCGTCGGAATCCCTGAAGGACCAGGTGGGTACAACCTGCACTTTCTTCATATGCACAACATTTCATATTTTGTAAAACATGAACTAATGCTACTTTAAACTCACTATAACTGTATAGAACCGGTTTATTCTGCGCTGCACAAAGCGCGCCGGTCTATCCAGATACAAGAGCAGCTACAAGAACAACGAAACAAATATGAACGCAATTTCATATTTAATTGAGAAGAACAAGATGACCACAGCACAAGAGCAAAGCCTGCAGCAGGTGGCAGAGGTGATCACCAGCTTGCAGGATAAGCCTGGCGCCCTACTGCCTATTCTCCATGGCATTCAGGATCAGCTGGGCTATATCCCTACTGATGCCGTACCAATGATCGCTGAAGCACTGAATCAGTCCCGCGCTGAAATCCACGGTGTAATCAGCTTCTACCACCAGTTCCGGACTACCCCACCGGGCAAGCACACTGTCGAAATCTGCCGCGCAGAAGCCTGCCAGGCGATGGGCTCCCGTCAGCTGGAAGCTCACGCGAAGGAAGCACTGGGTGTCGACTACCATCAGACGACCAGCGATCGCAGAATCAGCCTGGAAGCGGTTTACTGCCTGGGTAACTGTGCCTGCGCACCTTCTGTCCGCGTTAACGACGATATTGTTGGTCGCGTTGATGCAGACAAATTCGACAAGCTGGTTGAGAAACTTAAAACCCAGACGCTGGAGGTTCAATAATGGCTAAGGTCTTTATCCCTCGTGATACTACCTCCCTGGCGATGGGCGCTGAGCAACTGGTTGCTGAACTGACTGCTGAAGCGGCTAAGCGCGGTGAGCAGGTAGAGATCGTACGTAATGGTTCCCGCGGCATGTTCTGGCTGGAACCGATGGTTGAAGTTGAAACCGCTGGCGGACGTATCGCCTACGGCCCGGTTGCCTGTGAAGATCTTGACAGCCTGTTCGATCAGGACTTCCTTAAAGGTGAAACCTCTCACCCGCTGTGCCTGGGTCTGACTGAAGAGATCCCTTATCTGAAGAAACAGCAGCGTCTGACGTTTGCTCGTGCCGGTATTACCGACCCAGTGTCACTGGATGACTATCAGTCTCTGGACGGCTTTAACGGCCTGAAGAAAGCGCTGCAGATGGATTGCCAGTCGATCGTTGATGAAGTGAAAGCCTCCGGTCTGCGTGGCCGTGGTGGTGCAGCCTTCCCGACCGGCATCAAATGGCAGACCGTACTGGATGCGGTGCCGACTAAAGACAATCAGAAATATATCGTCTGTAACGCCGACGAAGGTGACTCCGGTACTTTCGCTGACCGTATGGTGATGGAAGCTGATCCGTACATGCTGATCGAAGGCATGGCCATTGCCGGTCTCGCCGTTGGCGCTGATCAGGGCTACATCTACCTGCGCTCTGAATACCCGGTAGCACACCAGATTCTGAAAGAAGCGATCGCAAAAGCTGAAGCAGCTGGTTTCCTGGGTGAGAACATCCAGGGCAGTGGCAAGACCTTCCATCTGGAAGTGCGCCTGGGCGCGAAAGCTTACATCTGTGGTGAAGAGACCTCC
>JAOXSA010000013.1 GCA_025800245.1 Amphritea sp.
CACTAGCCACTAGCCACTAGCCACTAGCCACTAGCCACTAGCCACTAGCCACTCGCTTTAAGTCAATTCTCTGATTATTCCGGCCAGCCGGTCGATGCCGGGGCGGATCCGTTCGGTGGCGATGGATGAATAACCCAGGCGGAAGAAGTTCAGCGGTGGCTCCGGGCGATGGAAGTAGATATCGCCGGATTCAATTACTACACCCCGTTCCCGGGCGCGCTCTTTCAGCTCCCGGGCATCCAGGTTCTCCGGTCCTTTGACCCAGTAGGCGGAGCCGCCGAAAACCGGCGGTTCGGCGGATTCCGGCAGGCAGTGGTGCAGAGCATCGCCGACCGCTTTCCAGCGTTCTTCATAGACCTGTACCAGACTGCGGACCAGCGAGTCGTGATAGCCGCGGGACAGGAACAGACCGACTGAGCGCTGGTTATTCATCGGTGGATGACGCAGCATCATACGGCGGAATTCACGGATCTCTCTTATCAGTTCTTTCGGACCGACCATATACCCAAGTCGCAAACCGGGGGAGAGGGTTTTGGACAGGCTGCCGATATAGATGACACGGTCGTTCTTATCCAGACTTTTCAGAGCCGGAGTGGGGTTTTTTGCAAAGGTGGTTTCACATTCGTAATCATCTTCGATGATCAGGAAGTTATCCCTCGAGGCCTGTTCCAGCAATGCCTGACGGCGGGCCATCGGCATGGTTACCGTGGTTGGGAACTGATGGCTGGGGGTGGTGAAGATCAGATCACAATCACTCAGCTGCTCACCCACCTGCAGACCCTCATTATCGATCTGCAGATTCTTGATCCCGGTACCGGTACAGGTCGCCATATGAATCAGATCCGGATACCCGGGGTCTTCCAGACCGAAACGGGTATCGTTATTCAGCAATACCCGCAGAATCATATACAGCGCATGCTGGGCACCCACAGTGATCAGTATCTCTTCCGGATCGGCCCAGACACCGCGGCGGGGTAACAGGCGGGAGTGGATCTGTTCAATCAGCAGGGCGTCATCGTCATCATAGCGGTCGCCGGACCATTCACTGATCGCCTGTACCGAGACTGCCTCTTTACAGCACTCGCGCCAGTGATTGGTAGGAAACATCTTCGGATCCAGCTGGCCGTAAATAAACGGGTAGGGATAATCCTGCCAGCGGCTGAGTTTATTGAGTCTGCGCTCCGAGGGACGGAGTTTCAGGCATTGGTCCCAGTCCGGTTTAGAGCCGC
>JAOXSA010000195.1 GCA_025800245.1 Amphritea sp.
TATCGTTCTGGTCAGCGGTGAGCGGACGATCCGACGCTGGTTCTCCGGACGTTCAGAAACCAGCGCAACGGTTCAGGATGCCGATAAGTAAGGTGAAATCACCGCCATAGAATGGCTGACCCATGCCTCCTTTTCACCGACCGGGGCAACATAATGCAGGGCGTCTTCTGCTGCAGAAACGCCCTCCAGACGGGCAATAACCCACAGCGCCAGATACTGGGAAGCCAGACAACCACCCGCGGTGGCGATATTACCCCGGGCATAAAAGGCCTGATCCAGCACTTCAACACCCGCCTGCTCCACCCAGGGACGCGTTGTCAGATCGGTGCAGGCCGGGATCGTCTGTAACAGCCCCTGCTTTGCCAGCACCAGAGACCCCGAGCACTGCGCACCGATTAGCTGAGATTCAGGCTGTAATTGCAACTGCGCCATCAATTGTGGGTCAGCCACCACATCGCGGGTTTTCATACCACTACCCACCAGCACGGCATCCGCCCGGTTCGCCTCTTTGAGATCGACATGCCGCTCCATCACTACGCCGTTCATCGAGGTGATTGTTGGCTGTGGACTGGCTATAGAAACTTTCCAGCCAGGTTTCTGGATACGGTTAAGAATCCCTAGTGCGATAAGTGAGTCCAGCTCGTTAAAACCGTCAAAGGTCAGCATGGCGATATGCATTGTGATCTCCTGATGTGATTGCAGAACAGCAGTGTATCGCCCTAAAATCATGACAATAAAATTATTGTCATGGATACAATTTCACGATGGCCCGTGCCCGTTATAAACATCTGGTGGATAAACTGGCGGCAGAGATCCGCGCCGGTGAACGTCTGCCCGGTACTCAGCTACCGACTCATCGACAGTTAGCCGCTCAGGA
>JAOXSA010000196.1 GCA_025800245.1 Amphritea sp.
TATCGTTCTGGTCAGCGGTGAGCGGACGATCCGACGCTGGTTCTCCGGACGTTCAGAAACCAGCGCAACGGTTCAGGATGCCGATAAGTAAGGTGAAATCACCGCCATAGAATGGCTGACCCATGCCTCCTTTTCACCGACGGGGGCAACATAATGAAGGGCGTCTTCTGCTGCCGAAACACCCTCCAGACGGGCAATAACCCACAGCGCCAGATACTGGGAAGCCAGGCAGCCTCCCGCGGTGGCGATATTACCCCGGGCATAAAATGCCTGATCCAGCACTTCCACACCCGCCTGCTCCACCCAGGGACGCGTCGTCAGATCGGTGCAGGCAGGGATCGTCTGCAACAGCCCCTGCTTTGCCAGCACCAGTGACCCTGAGCACTGCGCACCGATTAACTGAGATTCAGGCTGTAACTGCAACTGCTCCATCAACTGTGGATTTATCACCACATCACGGGTTTTCATACCACTTCCCACCAGCACTGCATCCGCCCGGTTCGCCTCTTTGAGATCGATATGCCGCTCCATCACTACGCCGTTCATCGAGGTAACTCTTTGTTCAGGGCTGGCGATGGAGACTTTCCAGTCAGGTTTCTGGATACGATTAAGAATACCCAGCGCGATAAGTGAGTCCAGCTCGTTAAAACCGTCAAAGGTCAGAATTGCGATATGCATGGTGATCTCCTGATGTGATTGCAGAACCGCAGTGTATCGCCCTAAAATCATGACAATGAAATTATTGTCATGGATACAATTTCACGATGGCCCGTGCCCGTTATAAACATCTGGTGGATAAACTGGCGGCAGAGATCCGCGCCGGTGAACGTCTGCCCGGTACTCAGCTACCGACTCATCGACAGTTAGCCGCTCAGGA
>JAOXSA010000045.1 GCA_025800245.1 Amphritea sp.
GCGGCGGTAGTGGTGAAGCTGTGCGTCAGCCCAGTTCTGGCATCAACACCGATATGGGCTTTCATACCGAAGTACCATTGATTACCTTTCTTGGTCTGGTGCATCTCAGGATCACGCTCACCAGTTTTATTCTTGGTGGAGCTGGGGGCTTCGATAATAGTCGCATCCAGCAGTGTTCCTTCTTTTATCAGCACGCCCGCTTCGCTCAGCCAGGTGCTAACATCGTTGAATATTTGGCGAGCTAAGCCATGCCGTTCCAGTAGATGGCGGAAGTTCATGATAGTGGTGTGATCGGGTATCGCACCATCCAGGGAGAGGCCGGCAAACAAACGCATAGAGGCGATTTCATAGAGCGCATCCTCCATGGCGGGGTCGCTCATGCTATACCACTGCTGCATGCAATGGATGCGCAGCATGGTTGGTAATGGATAAGGCTTGCGACCATTACCAGCCTTTGGATAGTGAGGCTCAATCACTGACTCAAGTCGCTGCCAGGGAATCAGTTTTTCCATGCGACCGAGAAACTTCTCTTTGCGGGTTTGGCGACGCTTGTTGTTGAACTCGCTGTCAGCGAAGGAGAGTTGGTGATCCATGGATAGCCCTCAGCACATCAGAGTATTGATTGTCTCATGCTGCGGACTTATTCGCAGGTTTGTATGGACTCCCCCGTTATTGCAAGAGTAAATCGTCGACATTACTAGGTTTGACT
>JAOXSA010000047.1 GCA_025800245.1 Amphritea sp.
GCATAATATCGGCCAGTTCAGATACTGATAAGTTCGCTCCAAACTAACAAAGCCCCGCAATTGCGGGGCTTTGTTAGTTTGGAGCGAACTTATCAGTATCTGAACTGGCCGATATTATGCTCCAGTTCAGACGATAGCTGAGACAGTTGTTCACTGCTGGCGGCAACGGTTTCAGACGCCATGGCAGTTTCTTCAGATACTCTGGCAATAGTAACCAGGTTTTTATTCATCTCTTCAGCAACCTGGGTCTGCTCTTCGGTGGCTGCCGCCACCTGAATAGCCAGATCACGTACCTGATCGACCTTTTCTACGATGCGGATAAGCTCCTTGCCTGCATGAGTTGCACTGTCGACGCTGTTTTGTGCGCCCTGGGTTGAGCGGTGCATGGAACTGACGGCATCTTTGGCTCCGGACCTGAGCCGGTCATTCATATCCTTGATTTCTGAGGTCGAGGTTTGAGTGCGAAGTGCCAGTTGACGGACTTCGTCCGCGACGACTGCAAAGCCTCTGCCCGAGTCACCAGCCCGTGCCGCTTCGATGGCCGCATTCAAGGCCAGCAGGTTGGTTTGTTCAGAGATCCCCTCTATCTGTTCCAGTACATTACCGATCTCCTCTGTGTCCGACTCGAGGGTTTTAATTACCTCTGCCGCACCTGAGATCTCATCAGCCAGTGTTTTTATTTTCTCAATGGTCTCGTCGACATCAGCATTGCCTTCCTCGGCTTCATGTTCAGCATCATCGGTCGCATTGGCTGACTGAGTAGCGCTCTGTGAAATCTCCTGAACGGTCGAAACCATTTCCGTCATCGCTGTGGCAAGCATTTCTGTTTCTGATGACTGCTGACGGGCACCGGCACTGGTTTGCTCGGCGCTGGAAGCCAACTGAGTTGCGCTTTCCTGTACCTGCTTGCTGGATACAGCAAGGCTCTGGATCAGTGACTGGAACACATCCAGCGTATTATCGATCGACTGGCTGAGACGGCCCAGCTCATCTTTAGTGCTCAGTTGTACCCGTTGGGTCAGATCCTTGTTGGCAATCTGGGCCATAACCTGCTCCATTTGACTGATCGGACGGGTAATTCCGCGCACAATTGGAATTGATATACCGACCAGGATGGCGATAACGACAAGTAACTGCCACGCGAACAGAATCAGTTCGGATATAAAAGCCGACTGTATATCATCCACATAGATGCCAGTGCCAATCGCCCAATTCCAGCGGGGGAATGAACGCAGGTAGCTTTCTTTAGGTTCTGGCTGGTCGCTGCCTGCTTTGGGCCAGTTGTAGGAAAAGAACCCCGAGCCGTTTGATTGCGAGGCCAGTTCAGCCATCTCTTTAAAGATTGCGACACCATCGTTGGTGACAGTGCTGGCATAACTGGTGCCTTTAATCTCCGGTTTGCCGCCATGGGCAACCATAACTGCCTGGTCATCTACCGCAAAGAAGTACTCTCCGTTGCGATATTTCAATGCTTCCAGCTGCTTAATTGCGTTGTTTTTTGCCTGTTCATCGCTGATCTGACCATTAATGCTCAGTCCTGCTTCGTATTGGATCACACTGTAGGCGGTATCAACTAATGACTTTATTTCTGCCTGGCGGGCAGAATACAGGCCATTGCGCCACTCAAGGAGACTCATCGTTTTCATGACTGTCAGTGCAATAATTGCAATAACAACGAGAAGCCCCAAGCGATAGCGTACTGATAAGTTGTTCATCTCACTTCCTTGATAGTAGAAGACAATCTGAGGTTTGGGTGCGGAAGCACCTGTACTGAAAGCTCAGTTTCAGATGAGAGTATCTGATAATCTCTCAGGTGCGGCCGACTGATGCTGTTAAAAAAGCACTCAATAACATAGAGCTGTGGCACATGATTGCAACCTCGATGTAACTCAAAGTGGGTAAAAAATATCCACTTTAGTCTGAGTCGCAAAATACCTGCATTCTATGAAAGAAGTATGACAGGAACCGGTGCAAACGCTCCGGCCTGGCCGAGGTCCGAGAGAGGGGCTGGAAGGCGGGTTAAGGCAGCGCAGTCTGCAGATATTCATGGCATTCCTGCCAGTTGCCGCGATAGACAATCCGCTCGGCTTTCAGGCTTAGCTGATAGTCATACATCGGATCGTAGTACCACTGTAGAAGTGGTGACAGCCAGTTGAGATGGGCTTCGTAGTTGTTGCTCTTCTGATGGATATCGATCGCTTTAAGCATCTCAGTGCGAAGTTCTTGCCAGCGCTCGTTACCCAGGCGCTTACGGATTTTATCCAGGCCGTTGAGCAGGTATTCTGAACAGAGTTCATGGCCTTTCTCTAAGCCGTAGGTTTCCGTGAAGCTCTGGACCATGCTGATCACATACTCGTTAACCAGACGCTCCAGGCGTACTTCAAACGGATCTTCGATCACCGCAATCGGAGAGGTTTGCATCTTCAGATAAACCGGGCGGGGCAGATCGACACTGCCGATGATCCGTCCTTCATCTTCGAATACGAGGTTGCTGTGTCCTGCGTTCTGCTGCTTCAGTAACGCGATGGCGGTGCGGTTTTCAAAATCGATCTGACTGTGTTGTGGCTTTACATAACGTCCAAAGCTGGAGCCCCGGTGGTTAGCGCAGCCTTCCAGGTCGATTGCGTTATCTAATGAATTTACCATCAGGGTTTTTGCGCAGCCGGTTTTACCGCCAACAATATAGAATGGCAGTTGCGCGGAAACTTCTTCCAATACATCCAGCAACGCATTACGTAACGCTTTGTAACCACCCAGTACCAGAGGGTATTCAACACCGGTCTCTTTCAGCCATTGCTGAGTTGTGCGTGACCGTAGTCCGC
This sequence comes from Amphritea sp., assembly GCA_025800245.1. Classification (GTDB taxonomy): domain Bacteria; phylum Pseudomonadota; class Gammaproteobacteria; order Pseudomonadales; family Balneatricaceae; genus Amphritea. The sequence continues at coordinate 2,823 of JAOXSA010000047.1, forward strand.
CACGAAAACAGTAGATATATCCTTCGGGGTTGGCTTTACAGAACTCCGACCAGGCGACCAGGCGGGCTTCTTTAATCTCGCCGCTTACCAGTTCGTGTCCCAGTTTGATTGCTGCTTCCTGACCCTGTTGTTTGTAGCAGGTACCGACTCTGGCCCGCTCGTCATCGGTCATCAATGGCAGACTTATCGCGCTTGGAAAGGCCCCTTGTTTGAATTCCACGGGTGCCCGCAGGTCAACCATTGGCGTGTCATTGAGGAAAAGCTCGCGGTAATTACTGGTATCTTCACGCATAAGAATTGTACTTGTCAGCCATTAAGTTATTCAGATGAAGCTTGTGTTTTAAGAGCAAACAATTGCTTGTCATGCATTTTGCTCAGAGTAATCAGTGCCAGAATCGCACCGGTCAGTGCCCACAACATATCAGACTGGGTATCCCAGACATATCCCTGAGTGCCCAGGAAGGCTTCGGCAGACTGGCCGCTCAGTTCAGCCACCCACCATTCGATCAGTTCATAAAACGCACTGAACGCCAGACAAACGCTGACAACAAACAGATTCATCCAGGCTCTGCCGTTGACGGCCTCTGAACGGATAAGAATTTCTCTGGCGATAATTGCCGGAATAAAGCCCTGAGCGAGATGTCCCAGCTTGTCATAATTATTCCGCTGCCAGCCAAACCATTCACTGATCCGGTCAAACAGTGGGACTTCCGCGTAAGTATAGTGAGCGCCGACCATCAGAATAATGCTGTGTATAAGTATCAGCAGGTAAAGCAAAGAAGTAAGTGGATGACTACGGCGGGTAAGTGCAAGTATGACGATCCCTATAAGTGCCGGCAGTACTTCAAGAAACCAGGTGAATGTGTCTTTCGGATTGATGCCAGACCAGATCAGAACGCCTGAAAACAGGGCCAGCCAGAGTAGGAGTAAGAATTTCTGCATAGCCAACAAGTATAGGGGAAAGCCGGGACTGAATATAGCTTGTCTGTATTGCTGAAGCCGGTATAGTTCGCGCTGTTAATTTGTAACCTGTGTATTGTGATGTTTATCGAAGAACTTCCCCGCAAGCCGTTTCTGGCCCGAGGCTCCAATGTTAAACGCTGTGAATCCTGTCTGATGGATCTGTCAGGATGCCTGTGTGAGCACCGTTCAGAAGTTCAGGCGGAAGTAGAGTTCTGGTTACTGACTCACCCTTACGAGATTTACAAACCGACTAATACTGGTCGTCTGATTGTGGACAGCATTGCTGGCAGTCGGGTATTTCAGTGGCACCGTACGGAGCCTGATCCTGAGTTTCTGCGCCTGATCAGGAGCGAGGATATCGATCCGTATATTGTTTTTCCTGAAGAGGCAGATTACAGCCATCGTATGACCAGCTATTCAGCTAAGCCGGGCAAGCGTTCGGTATTCATTATTCTGGATGGTACCTGGCGTCAGGCCCGCCGCATGTTTCGTCTCAGTGAATATCTCCAGGATCTGCCTGTTATCAGTCTGGATACACCCCGAACCAGTCGCTACAAGTTGCGCAAGGCACATCATGAGAATCAGTTGTGTACGGTAGAAGTTGCCATCGGATTGCTGGAGCAGATCGAAGATCAGAAAGCGGCGGAGCATCTGGACGGTTATTTCGAGATCTTCAATAACCGTTATCAGACTATCCGCCGCGTTATCTGATTTATCTTCAATCCTTCAGAGGATGAAAGTCATCGGTGCAGGTTGAAGTGGTTGTCCGGTCTGCTGCTTTTCAGCGTCAGGCAATACATCAAGGCTGGGCCATAAACCGGAACTTAGCGCTTGCTGATAGCCGTTATTTAAACCGTTTTCGACCATGGCCTCTGCCGCTGCCTGAAAATCATAACGTAACCGTTGCCACTCAATTTTCAGCATACCTGCCTCAGGCTTGATCACCATAAACCAGCCATCCGGCGTACCGTCATTGGCGGGCATACCAATCACACCAGCATTGAGCCACAAGCCTGAATCTGTTTTATTCCCAAACGGAATCCCACTGTGACCTGACAAAACAATGTCACACTCAAGTCTGACCATCTGTTGCTGCTTTTCAGCATCAGAATCTGACGGAAAGATGAACTGATTTATCTGCTCTGCACTGCCATGTATCGCTGAGAAACTAGTACCCTGATAGATGAAGTCTATCTGTTCCGGTAACTGTCGCATCCATGCCTTATTGTTGTCACTGACCCGGGGCCTTGAAAAGTTATACCAGGCAGCAGATAGCAGGTCACAGGCTGAGCCTTCATCAAAGCCACAGCCGCAATCATCAGCATCGTTGCCAATAGACTGTTCACAGTTTCCCATCACCACGGCGACTCCGGCATCACGAATCCGGTTTACGGTCTCCTCCGGGCTGGCGCAGTATGCGATCAAATCTCCGGTACAGAGTATATTTCCGACCGGAATATGATTATCTGAAGCATACCGGAGCAGGGCTTCAGTGGCCTGTAAATTACTGTACGGACCACCGAAAATCAGTAACGGTGCTGAGTCATCTGGTTTGATCCCCCCCATTAACCGGCTGCCTCGCTCAGTGCCTTGCGCTCATTATTGCTGATCATTCCCAGCCAGAAGAGTAAGCAACCGCTCACCAACACAAATACACAGATAAACAATAACTTAGTGTATTTATGGTAATCGCCCATCAGAGCGGTATGTTCGGCTGATTCAACAAAGTACAGTGCTGCACCGGCCAGTGCGACAGCAAAGCTACCCAGATAGCTCCAGACAGGAATATCGTTACGGCTGTCCCACAGTGAGAACAGGATAACCGGTGTCAGGTACATCGATGCTGTGCCGCTGACGGCAACCGCACTGAACAGATCTTTGTTACCAATGAACACCAGTAGCAGACCTAGCAGTACGAACACCAGCATCGTGATCCGACCATTACGCAGAGACGGCTCGACCCAGCGCATATCCACAGCAACCAGTTTAGATGAGCTGGACAGTGTACTATCCAGCGTCGACATGGCTGAGATCACCAGCGTCAGGTTGAACAGTAGCATCGGGAATTCACCCAGCAGACGCATCAGCACATCATTCATCGCTTCGCCGCTGGTTGCATTGGCACCGGCGATAACACCGAAGCTACCAAACAGGGTAATACAGAGCACGCTGATCCAGGCGGCGTGGTAAAAGCTTTTACGGGTTGTCTCCCGGTCGGCGATAAAGCCACGGTCCATCATGACCGGATCATGCATCGGATAGCTCCATACCTGCAGCAGAGCAACGATCAGCAGAATTGGACCCGGTTCAGAAATATTGAATGGTTTGAACAGCAGGGCATCGGTAGTCATATAACCGCTGCCTGCGATCATGATGGTCAGTACAGCCATGACTGCCAGGAAAAGCAGCATCTGGAACAGGTCTGTTCGCAAGGATGCATGCAAGCCGCCCATCATGGAATAGAGCAGGGTGACGATGGCAAACAGGGCAACAGCGATAGTGTAAGAGGTACTGCCAGCCACACCGAAGAGGATACCGATCACCAGTATATTGGCGAATACCTCACTGACGAGCCGTACACCGATTACAAAGTTATAGCAGCGGCTGCCCCAGCTACCGAAACGGTCGGTCAGAAATGCCTGAATGCTTTCATAGCCGTGCTGGAACCTGACTGAGTCAACAATATTTGCGCCGGTCAGAAATGACAGGTAATAGGCAGCATAAGCCAATGCTCCCCAGATACCGTAATAGAAACCAAGAATAGCCGCGTTGAGTAACGAACGGGCGAAAATCCATGTCGTTACCTGAGAAAAGGTCAGCAGTAAAAGGCCGGGTTGTTTGCCTTTCGGGGAAAGTCCCTGAAAAAAGGCACCGTTACCTGCTGCTTTAGGGGTGATCAGAACTGATACTACAGCAACCAGTGCTACAGCGATGATCAGAGTGAGTTCCATTGTTCTTCTTAGCCTCGTCAGCCCATACGTTGTCGGAACTATGATTTGGATATAACCATAAAGTTCCTTATAACCAGAAGGTCCTGGGTGTTTTGCAGATATAAAATGTAGTGAGGCACGTCCTCGTGCCGATTGCCAGTTGAGTCTGCTACTGGGAGTCACAACCAGAGCCTGGCATAAAAAAGGCAAAAAAAAGCCTGTCAGGTGACAGGCTTTTCCACAAATGCGGTGATTACTTAAACTTCTTACCGGTCGGTACTGCAACCACAGGAACCTTCGCACCTTTAATAACCTGACGAGTCGTCTGGCTGTGATGACCGAAGGTGTTCTCAGAGCCCATTACGATCATATCCACACTGCGGTCGTTGGCGGTTTTCAGGATGGAGTCTGTGTAGTTGCCTTCAACGATCACGTGCTCGATATCCAGATCAACAACACGCTCCAGTGAACCAAGCTCTTCTTCACAGAACTTAGCAACGCGGGCTTTCATCTGTTCCTTAACTTCAGAGATGCCTTCGTCGTGCATTTTCTTCACAACGTCTTCAGGCAGATAGTTCTGAATCAGGGCGTGACCCAGTTCGCCAATCGGTTCGATGACGTGCAGCATTACAATATGCGCATCGAACTGCTTCGCCAGATTCACCGCTTGTCTGAAGACCGGACGGGTGTGCTTACCCAGAGACGTGGTGTACAGAATCGTCTTAATTTCAGGAAGTGCCATGCGCTTATATCCTCTTAATCAGCTGATCAGTTGTTGTGAGTCTGAATCAGCGTGTTCTCCAGTGTTGTGTTCTGGTGAGTCAGTTTTGGTTGGCTGACCCGATCTAACAGATACACAATTGATTTGTAATCTATGCCGCTGTGATGGGATAAACCAATTTCACAGGTGCGGCTGGTTGAATAACCACTTGTACATTCCTGCACTGCCGGTTTCAGAGTTCGCAGGGCCGATTCATTCAGTTCAGGGGTTGAGAACCCCTTATCCCCGGCAAAACCGCAGCAGGTAATCTGATCCGGTATCACGACGTCGGTGACACACTGCTCAACAATGGTTTTCAGTTTGTCAGCAATGCCCATCCGGGTGGTGCTACAGGTAATATGCAGCGCTACGGTTTCCTCTGCCGGTGTTATGATCAGACGGTCCAGCAGGAACTCATGAATAAACTCTACTGTATCGTAGAGCTTGATTCGTTGATCCAGATTATCCTTTAGTCTAAGACTGCAGGGGCTGGTATCAGAAAACACCGGATACTCACCATTATTGGTTGCCAACAGTAGCATATTCCCGGTTTCGGCTGCTTTCGTATCTGCGGCATCGAACATCCCTTTCGACTGGAACGGCATACCACAGCACTGCTGATCCAGATTATCAGGATATATAACCTGAAAACCTGCTTTGCGAAGCAGCTGTTCCGTCTTGTCTGCCAGTGAGGCCTGTTCTGCATCGCCACGGGCCGGACCCATCGCGCGGCTGGCGCAACTTGGCAAGTAAACAACCTTCGGTGCATCCGGATCTGTCACCGGACGATCGGTTCTGATCGCCGGAGCTGCCGTTGGCATCGAGGGTGTCCACTGCTGGACGCGACCACCGGACAGTTTTCGGGTAGTGCTACACACAGCGCTCATGGCTTTTGTGCCAAGAATTCCGTGGGCCAGATCAGCACTCTTAAAGGCCGCCTTACTGGCTTTCATTACACCGCCATAGTGGTCCGCCAGCCAGTTAGCCAGTTTGCTGTGACCTTTGTTGTTCTCGTGTCGCAGCGCCCGGGTCAGATCGCCTGTATTGATCTCTACCGGACAGGTGGTGGAACATAACCCGCAGGCTGCACAGGTATCAATCCCCTGATATAGGTACTGCTTCTGCATCTCAGCCAGGCGCTCAGGATTATCTCCACTGCGTTCCAGGCGTGCGATTTCCCGCCAGATCACAATCCGCTGACGCGGGGTCAGGGTCAGATCACGGGAAGGACAGGTTGGTTCACAGAAGCCGCACTCGATGCACTTATCAACCAGCGGGTTAGCCGCCGGCATCGGTTTCAGGTTATTCAGATGCACCTGAGGATCACGGTTCAGCAAAACACCTGGATTCAGAATGTTGCGAGGATCAAAGAGTTCTTTGATCTCCCACATCAGCGCGTATGCTTCAGAGCCCCATTCTTTTTCAACATAAGGTGCCATGTTGCGACCGGTACCGTGCTCAGCTTTAAGTGAGCCGTCGTACTTTTCCACAACCATTTTTGCGACATCATCCATCAACCCTTCATAACGATCGATCTCAGCCTGAGTATCGAATGACTGGGTGAATACGAAATGCAGGTTACCCTCCAGAGCGTGACCGAAGATCAGGGCTTCGTTGTAATGCCACTTATGGAAGATCTCGTGCAGGTCATGCACAGCATCAGCCAATTGCGGTACCGGGAAAGCCACATCTTCAATGATGACGGTAGTGCCGGTTTCTCTGACGGCGCCTACCGCAGGGAACAGGCCTTTACGGATCGCCCAGAACTTAGAGTACTCGGCAGGGTCTGTTGTGAACTCAACCGGTTGTACCGTCTCCAGAGCGGCGATAGATGCTTTGATCTGCTCAACCTGTTCGGTCAGATGGGTGGCGCAGCCAGAACGGGTTTCGACCAACAGTGCTGCGGCATCTTCAGGCAGGGTTTTGATAAAGCCAGGCATCCCAGGTTTATTTTCCACTGAACGCAGTCCGGCACGGTCCATCATCTCGACCGCAGAAACCGGAGTGTTCTTCAGAATGGCAACGGCTTCGCAGGTTTCCCGAACGGTGGGGAAAAAGATCAGGGCGGATGCTTTGTTCGGATGCTCGTCGACCGTGTTATAGGTGATCTCAGACATAAAGCCCAGAGTGCCTTCGGAGCCAATCATCAGATGTTGCAGGATATCAATCGGGTCTTTGTAGTCGACTAAGGCGTTCAGTGCATAACCGGTGGTATTTTTGAGGCGGTATTTATGCTCAATACGTTCCCGCAGTGCTTCATTTGTCTGAGTTTGCAGAGCCAGAGATTCAAGTGCAGTCAGCAGATTACGATGACTCAGACGGAATTGCGCTACGGACTCCTTATCGCCGGTATCAACCTGAGTACCGTCAGACAGTACCACCTTCATACTGTGCAGGGTGCGGTAGCTGTTCTGGGCGGTGCCACAGCACATACCACTGGCGTTATTCGCGGCAATACCGCCGATCATTGCGGTGTTAATGGATGCAGGGTCCGGGCCGATCTTCTTATTAAACGGTGCCAGATACTTATTGGCATGCCCGCCGACGACGCCTGGTTGCAGTGTTATCTGCGTGGCGTCTTCGTTGATGGTGTAGCCTTTCCAGCCATCGCGTAACTGAATCAGAACCGAGTCAGTGATTGCCTGACCGGAAAGGCTGGTGCCTGCTGCCCGGAATGTCACCGGAATATTGTGCTTGTTCGCCAGTTGAACGATCTGTGATACATGCTCCTCAGTCTGAGGGCGTACGACCATCTGTGGAATCAGTCGATAAAAACTGGCATCGGTACCGTATGCGAGAGTGCGCAGTGGATCGGAAATGATCTGCTCAGCGGGCAGAAATTCTTCCAGCAGTGATTTAAATTCTTGGTAGTCCTGCTTCATGGAAAGCCTCACCTCGGGCAGCCGGGCTCGCAGGGGCTACCCTGTATTTCTTCTGTTCTGTCCATACCTGGACGGAGGGGTAAGCATGAAGAGGGTTTGGCAGCCCTCTTCATGCGGGGCGATATATGACGGCGTATTAACCGTATGCAGCGGCTGGTAACCAGAGTACCAGCTGTGGCCAGAATACCAGGATCAGCAGGCCAACCAATTGCAGCAGGATGAACGGGATTACACCCTTGTAGATATCGCTCAGTTTTACGTTCGGTGGGCAAACACCTTTCAGGTAGAAGAGTGCAAACCCGACGGGCGGTGTGAGGAACGATGTCTGCAATGCCATCGCCACGAGCATCACGAACCACACCAGCTCTGGATTATCCACAACACCGTAACCGTTGATATCAAGCCCCAGCGCCGAGATTACCGGTGCCAGCAGCGGCAGGATAATCAGGGTGATTTCGATCCAGTCCAGGAAGAAGCCCAGCAAGAAGATGACACCCAGGATGAAGAAGATGATGCCGTACGGACCGAATGGCAGACCGGTCAGGAAGGACTCGATCAGTTCATCACCGCCCAGCTCACGCAGTACCAGTGCAAAACAGGTCGCACCGATAAAGATTGCGAAGATATACGCAGTGGTGTTGTAGGTACCGCTCATTACTTCTTTCAGTACTTTGAAGTTGAACTTGCGGTTGTACATTGCCAGCATAGTCGCACCGAATGCACCCACACCGGATGCCTCAGTCGGCGTCGCGATACCGGCGAAGATAGAACCCAGTACTACAAAGATCAGTGCCAGTGTTGGCAGAACCGCCTTCATTACACCGATAAACGCTTTGGCTGTAACAGGCTTGGCATCAGCAGGCAGAGGTGCTGCATCAGGTTTAACCATACCGGTGATCAGAATGTACAGAATATACATCGCACCCAGCATCAGACCCGGGAAAACCGCACCCATGAACAGGTCACCTACAGACAGACCCAGCTGGTCAGCCATGATTACCAGCATGATGCTTGGTGGAATCAGAATACCCAGCGTACCGGCACTGGCAATGGTACCCAGCGCCAGCGGCATAGCGTAACCCTGCTTGGTCATTGAAGGCAGAGACATAACGGCCAGCAGTACAACAGAAGCACCGATGATACCGGTAGACGCTGCCAGGATAATACCGATGGCAGTAACAGTGATCGCCAGACCACCACGAACGTTACCAAACAGCTCCTGCATGGATTTCATCAGGCGCTCAGCAACACCGGACTTATCCAGCATGATGCCCATAAAGATGAACATTGGCAGGGCAACCAGAATCCAGTTGTCCATGATCTTCCACAGACGGTTGACCACCAGACCCAGAGTATTAAAGTCCAGGCCAGTGAAAGTACCCATGTAGATATCAGCAAGGTAACCGATAAAGGCGAATGTTACGCCAATACCACCCAGTACCCATGCAACAGGGATACCGGTAAACAGCAATGCGATGAACGACAGGAACATCGCGATAACAAGAATCTCATTAAACGGCATTATCGGCTCCTTATCGTTTAAACAGCAGAACAGTGTCCCGGTACAGACGGGACAGAACAGCAACACCCAGCAGAATCATACTCAGCGGGATAGCGCTCTTGATCAGCCAGCGCAATGGCAGGCCGGAAGGAGACTCGGAGTGTTCGTTAATACGGTAGGATTCAGCCACGAAGTCGAGACTGTGAATAAAGATCACAGCGATAAACGGCAGTACCAGCAGAAGGATGCCGAGAATCTCGATAACGTTCTTGGTTTTGGCCCGGAAGTGGCTGTAGAACAGGTCTACACGGATGTGTGAATTAGTGGTCTGGGCGTAGGACAAACCAAACATTACGCCGACGGCATACAGATGCCATTGCAGTTCTTCGAAAATAATCAGGCCGCTGGAGAAACCCTTTCGCAGAACGACCTGAGTGATAATGACAAGTACCAGAAGTACGTACACCCAGGCGATCATGTGTCCGATCTTCTGGATTGCCCGATCAATGCTGTCCGCCAGGGGAACAGAGGGCAGGCTGCTTGGCTCGTTCACGATAATGCACCTTAACCAGTTGTTATAGTATTAACGTATAGCTCGTAAGTAGCTAATTACGAATCAGTTTTAGAAAAAATCTTCAGAAAAAGATGTGAAAAAAAGGCGCACGTATGCCTCTGCTTTACAGATCTTTCTCGAGGGTGTGCTTAAGCGCACGGGAAAAGCGGAGGAGCAGAGCTGCTCCCCCGCACGGGATATCAGTGCTTAGTTATTTTTAGCACGTGGCAGGAATGCGTTGGATTCCCACAGATCGTAACCTTCACGGAAGGTGCTCATGTCATCCCATACTTTCTTGAAGAATGGGTCAGCAGCAGTTTTCTCAGCAACTACTTCGTCCCACTTGGTTTCGAAAGTATTCAGCATGCTGTCGCTCCAGTAACGGATGTTTACGCCGTTTTCCTGAGCTTTCTGCATAACTTCAAACTGCATAGACTCACCTTCAGCAATCGCGTTAGTCATAGACGCTTTACAGGTGTTTTCTACGATAGCTTTTTGACCGTCAGACATACCGTTCCAGGTGTCTTTGTTGATCAGCAGTTCGAATACAGTTGCTTGCTGATGCCAGCCTGGGAAGTAGTTGTACTTAACGATCTTATGCAGACCCAGACGCTGGTCGATTGCTGGCTGGGAGAATTCAGTTGCGTCGATCGCACCTTTCTCCAGTGCACCGAAGATTTCACCACCAGGCAGCTGAGAAGTAGATACGCCCAGTTTCTCCATTACAGAAGCACCCAGACCAAAGAAGCGCATGTTCAGACCTTTCAGGTCTTCAGGGCTGTTGATCTCTTTGCTGAACCAGCCAGAGGTTTCTGGAGAGATGATCGCACATGGCAGTACTTTTACGTTGAAGCCGTTGCTGTCATACATTTCCTGATACAGGTTCATGCCGTTACCGTAGTACAGCCATGCCATGTATTCACCCGCCTCAGGACCGAAAGGTACAGCGGAGAACAGAGCAGCAGCTGGCATCTTACCCTGCCAGTAGCCTGCAGTAGAGTAACCGGAGTTAACCTTACCGGAAGAAACAGCATCCAGAATTTCTTTCGCGCCTACCAGTTTGCCTGGCTCGTAGATTTTCATCTTAACGGAACCATCACTCATTACAGGCAGCTGCTCGGAAACCCACTTAATTGGAGTACCCAGTGCTGGCAGGTGAGAACCGAACGCGATTGGAGTCTTCAGCTGAACAGCGCTAACTGAAGGTGCAGCAGGAGCCGCTGCAGAAGAGGTCGCTTTCTTATCTTCGCCGCAACCTGCAAGACCGAAAGCGATCGCTGCAGACAGTGCCGTGACGGTGAAAACTCTGGATTTAGACTTGAAGTTCATGATGTGCCCTCATGATGATTGTTGTTTTTGTCTAGCTGCATGGGCTTCAAAGAACAGGCCATTCGGTAACCTTTTAAATAGTTCTTGAATAATTGGTATTACCAATTTACCATGCAATTAGTCGCTACCTTAAAGTTAACCGCTGCGGTTTGTCAACGGTTTTTGTGTTATAAAATTTAGACGTATTTGCCGAAAAATACCTTAAATTCAATAAAAACAATGGGTAGTAGCGCAATCAGGGTTGGTCAGACCAATTTATATTTGGGTCTGTAATTGGAACTCTATATAGTGCTGCACCTTATATATAAGAGATACGTGGTAAATGCTGGTGGCTGATCGAGTAGCGGTTCAGTGACCGGTGGAGAGAATCAAATGGCTTATCAACGGGTTAAACAGCCTAAAATTTCTGATGTGATTATGGGGCAGCTGGAGGAGATGGTACTTGAGGGTACGCTCAAGCCAGGCCAGAAGCTGCCACCCGAGCGGGAAATGGCGAAACAGTTCGAAGTTTCCCGCCCTTCACTCAGAGAGGCAGTACAGAAGCTGGCGGCAAAAGGCATTCTTGTCAGCCGGCAGGGGGGAGGCACCTATGTCTCCGAGGATCTTGGCGGTGCATTTTCTGATCCACTGCTGGAGTTGTTTAAGACCCATCCGGAAGCTCAGTATGATCTGCTGGAATTCCGACACGCGCTTGAAGGTGTGTCTGCTTATTATGCGGCACTGCGAAGTACGCCGGCAGATAAAGAGAATATCCGTGCCTGTTACAATGCTCTGCAAGAGCATCATGACCGTAAAGAGTTTGATAAAGAGGTATATGCCGATGTGGATTTCCACCTGGCAATCGCGGAATCAACTCACAATATGGTACTGCTGCATATGATGCGCGCACTGTTCAGCTTGTTGCGTCAGCATATCTGGGAAAACCTTCAGGACATTTATCCGAAATCAGATATCCGCAGCAAGATTCATGACCAGCACGCCGTGCTGATGGAAGCGATCATTGAAGGGGCGCCGGAAAAAGCCCGTAAAGCAGCGCATGATCATCTGGCTTATGTAGAGGAAGCATTGTTAGAGCAGGGTAAGGAAAATACCCGTCTGAAACGTGCTTTGAGAAGGGCCGACGTCACACCGCTGTCATAAAATGTCTGTATAAAAACTACACCTTGTAGGGGTTTTATGGTGTTAGTAGACATCTTTACCTCTTTTTTGTAGTATTACTACACAAATTTTGACTACAACTAAAAAAGGCAGGCTTGCTGCGATGCAGCATGAAACCTGTTCGCAGACTCTGTAAAGGTCTGTTCAAGGGGCAAATAACCAGGCAAGGCGCTGAAGAACTCCACCCATTCGCTAGGTGGATTCGTTGTTTCTGCTGTATCCGCTTTATTTGCTTCTATGCTTTACAGAGCTGTATTCACCGGCGGGCTGATTGGGTAGCCCGGTTTTGAGTGCAAGAATAGTGGAGAAAGGCAAAGTGCAAGACATTATTGACGATATCGATCCGATTGAAACTAACGAGTGGCTGGATGCGCTGGAATCTGTTGCTAAGAATGAAGGCAGCGACCGCGCTCACTACATCCTGCAGAAACTGGGTCAGAAAGCATCTGATCTGGGTGTAAATACTGCCAGCACCCTGAATACTCCGTACAAGAACACCATCGCGCCTAAAGATGAAGTGCGCATGCCGGGTGATCTGTTTATGGAGCGTCGTATCCGTTCTTTCATTCGCTGGAACGCAATGGCTATGGTTATGCGTGCCAACGACAATGCTGATGGTCTGGGTGGTCACATCTCCAGCTTCTCTTCTTCAGCAACGCTTTATGATATTGGTTTCAACTACTTCTTCCGCGGCTCCGAAGGTGAGCAGGAAGGCGATCTGGTATTCTTCCAGGGTCACATCTCTCCGGGTATCTACTCCCGTGCTTATCTTGAAGGCCGCCTGACTGAAGAGCAGATGGATAACTACCGCCGCGAAGTAGACGGTGTTGGCCTGTCTTCATACCCTCACCCATGGCTGATGCCAGACTTCTGGCAGTTCCCGACCGTATCTATGGGTCTGGGTCCGATCCAGGCGATCTACCAGGCACACGTGATGCGTTACCTGTCTGCGCGTTCTCTTATCGATCGTGCTGACCGTAAAGTATGGGCATTCCTGGGCGACGGTGAGTGTGATGAGCCGGAATCTCTGGGTGCAATCGCCCTGGCTGGTCGTGAGCAGCTGGAAAACCTGGTATTCGTGGTTAACTGTAACCTGCAGCGTCTGGACGGTCCGGTACGCGGTAACGGTAAGATCGTACAGGAACTGGAAGGCGTATTCCGCGGTGCTGGCTGGAACGTAATCAAGTGTCTGTGGGGCCGTCACTGGGATCCACTGTTTGAAAAAGATGATAAAGGTCTGCTGCAGAAGCGCATGGACGAAGTCTGTGACGGTGAGCTGCAGAACTATAAAGCGAACGGTGGTGCCTACACCCGTGAGCATTTCTTCGGTAAGTACCCTGAACTTGCTGAGATGGTTAAGGATATGTCCGATCAGGATATCCTGAACCTGAACCGTGGTGGTCACGACCCATACAAAGTGTATGCAGCGTACCACGCGGCGATGACCCACAAAGGTCAGCCAACAGTTATTCTGGCGCAAACCGTTAAAGGTTACGGTACCGGTAAGTCCGGTGAAGCGAAGAACGACACTCACTCCATGAAGAAAGTTGCGATGGATGATCTGAGAGATTTCCGTGATCGCTTCAACATTCCTCTGAGTGACGATCAGCTGAAAGACGTACCTTACTACCGCCCATCTCCGGACTCTCCGGAAATGAAGTATATGATGGAGCGCCGTGAGAAGCTGGGTGGCATGTACCCTGCTCGTCGCGCTGACTTCGATGCCCTGGAAATTCCAGCGCTGGATACTTTCGCGGCACAGCTGAAAGAAAGCGGTAAGCGTGAAATGTCCACCCAGATGGTTCTGAACCGTGTCCTGAGCACACTGGTTAAAGATAAGAACATGGGTGAGCGTGTTGTACCGATCGTACCGGACGAAGCACGTACTTTCGGTATGGAAGGTATGTTCCGTCAGCTGGGTATTTACACCTCTGAAGGTCAGCGCTACGTACCGCACGACTCTGATCAGATCATGTTCTATAAAGAGTCCAAGACCGGTCAGATCCTGGAAGAAGGTATCAACGAAGCCGGTGCAATGTCTGCATGGATGGCGTGTGCGACCTCTTACAGCAACAACAACTGCACCATGGTGCCGTTCTACATCTATTACTCTATGTTCGGCTTCCAGCGGATCATGGACCTGGCATGGGCTGCCGGTGATATGCAGGCCCGTGGCTTCCTGATCGGTGCTACCTCTGGTCGTACCACGCTGAACGGTGAAGGTCTGCAGCACCAGGATGGTCACTCCCACCTGATGGCGCAGATGATCCCGAACTGTGTTTCTTACGATCCGACCTTCGGTTACGAACTGACTGTAATCGTTCAGGACGGCCTGAAGCGCATGTTCCAGGACAAAGAGAACAAGTTCTACTACATCACTACGATGAACGAGAACTACGCTCACCCTGCAATGCCTGTTGGCGCTGAAGACGGCATCATCAAAGGTATGTACGTACTGCAGGAAGGCAAAGATTCCGACAAGAAAGTACAGCTGATGGGTTGCGGTACTATCCTGCGTGAAGTGATGGCCGCTGCGGATATCCTGCGTGATGAGTTCGGTGTTGAATCCGACATCTGGAGCACTACCTCCATCAACGAACTGCGTCGTGATGCGCAGAGCGTTGCACGCTGGAACCTGCTGCATCCGGAAGAAGAAGCGAAGACTTCTTACCTGGAAGATTGCCTGAAAGACCGTGAAGGTCCGGTAATCGCGTCTACAGACTACATGCGTATGTACGCAGATCAGCTGCGTGAATATATCCCTCGCAACTACAAGGTTCTGGGCACCGACGGTTACGGCCGTTCTGACACCCGTACCAAGCTGCGTGAGTTCTTCGAAGTTAACCGTTACTACGTAACAGTTGCTGCTCTGACTGCCCTGGCAGAAGAAGGCAAGATCGAACGTTCTGTTGTAGCCAAAGCGATGCAGAAGTTTGGCATTAACCCGGAAAAACCAGCCCCTTGGACTGTGTAACCCGAAGCTGAACTTTAAGAGAGGATAGAAACGTGACTACTGTAAACATTACGGTTCCTGATATTGGCGGTTACGCAGACGTAGACATCGTTGAAGTTTGTGTGGCGGTAGGTGACAGCGTGGTTGAGGGTGATTCCCTGATCGTGCTGGAAACTGATAAGGCATCCATGGAGGTGCCATCCACTCACGCCGGTACAGTTAAAGAGATTCTGGTTGAAGCAGACGGTACCTGTAGCGAAGGTCAGGCGATTGTTGTGCTGGATACCGGTCTGGAAGTAGCAGCTACTCCGGCAGAAGAAGCTACTCCGGCTGTTGAGCCAGCGCCAGCACCTGTTGCCGAAGCACCTGCAGCGGCAGCACCAGCTGCTGAAGCAGCGGTTGAGAAGGTATTAGTACCTGATCTGAGCGGTGCGACCGACGTTGACGTTGTAGAAGTCCTGGTAAAAGACGGCGACAGCGTTGAAGAAGGCGACTCCCTGATCGTACTGGAAACTGACAAAGCATCGATGGAAGTGCCAGCACCTAAATCAGGAGTTGTGGTTTCCATAAAGATTACTGAAGGTTCAACTACAAACGAAGGCGATCACCTGTGCGATCTGCAGGTTGCAGGCGCAGCACCAGTGGCTGCATCTGCGGCAGAAGCAGCAACGCCAGTGGTTGAAGCGGCTCCTGCTGCTGCACCGGCTCCGGCACCTGCCGCAGCGGGCGGTGTAGAAGATGTTCTGATCCCGGATCTGAGCGGCGCGACCGATGTTGACGTTGTTGAAGTTCTGGTGAAAGACGGCGACAGCGTAGAAGAAGGCGATTCTCTGATCGTACTGGAAACTGATAAGGCATCCATGGAAGTACCAGCACCGAAAGCCGGTGTGGTTAAGTCCATGAAGATTTCTGAAGGTGGTACGGTTAACGAAGGTGATCTGCTGATGCAACTGGAAGTTGCAGGCGGCGCAGCACCTGCGGCGGCAGCTCCGGCTGCAGCGGCTCCAGCCTCTACACCAGCTCCAGCGGCAGCACCTGCTCCGGCAGCGACTCCAGCAGCACCTGCAGCTGGCAACGCGGTTGATCGTGAAGCGCTGGAGAAGAAGAACAAGACTGTTCACGCTGGTCCGGCGGTTCGCGCCATTGCCCGTGAGTTTGGTGTTGATCTGTCTCTGGTAACCGGTACTGGTCCTCGCAACCGTATTCTGAAAGAAGATGTACAGGCATACGTGAAAGGTGCCCTGAAGCAACTGGCTGAGAAGCCTGCAGCGGCTGCTGGTGTAACCGGTGGTACAGGTATCCCGGCGATCCCTGAAGTGGACTTCAGTAAGTTTGGTGAGGTTGAAGTTGAGAAGCTGACCAAGATCGCCAAAGTTACCCGTGACAACATGTCTCGCTGCTGGTTGAACATCCCGCATGTGACTCAGTTCGATAAAGCGGATATCACCGATCTGGAAGCATTCCGTGCAGAGATGAAGGAAGAAGCGGCGCGTAACGGCGTGAAGCTGACTCCACTGCCGTTCATGCTGAAAGCGATCGCTCTGGCACTGAAAGCACATCCGAAGTTCAACGCTTCTCTGCACGCAGACGGTGAGCACATCGTCTACAAGAAGTACGTAAACATCGGTATGGCGGTTGATACGCCAAACGGTCTGATGGTTCCGGTTATTAAGGATGCTGATAAGAAGAGCATCTACGAACTGTCTAAAGAAGCCGTTGAGCTGGCTGGCAAGGCTAAGGATCGTAAGCTGAAACCTGCAGAGATGCAGGGTGCATGCTTCACAATCTCCAGTCTGGGCGGTATCGGCGGTACTGGTTTCACACCAATCGTCAATGCACCGGAAGTTGCAATTCTGGGCGTATCCAAAGCGGATATCGAACCGCGCTGGAACGGTAAGGAGTTCGAGCCACGTAAGATGCTGCCACTGTGCCTGTCTTACGATCACCGCGCGATCAATGGCGGTGATGCAGGTCGCTTCCTGACCTATCTGAACCAACTGCTGAGCGACGTACGTCGCATGGTGATGTAATCACCTGAAGCAACTCTGCTGGTGGGCAAAGCCTGCCAGCAAACCTTTTCTCATGGCTATTCCAAAGCCGATGACTCAAGCCCCTGCCGTTTTGGACAGGGGCTTTTTTTGTTTCAGCATGTAGTGAGCCACGTCCTCGTGGCGATCCGCTTTTGTAGGAGGCGTTTTATCATGCCCGTGGGGGCCAGCGGCGATTTATTGCTTAGCTTATCGGGCCTGGAAGGTCCTTGCTACAGAGTGTGCTTTTTTGTAGGAGGTGCTTCCAGCCGCGATAATTACTAGGCACCCCATCGATCGCTGCGAGGGCGCGCCTTATATGGACCCACCTCTGTTTTGCAAACTATTTTCGACCTTTAAGATGAGTTGCACGCTTATATCCGGCTTCATCAATGGGGTGTACAGCCCCGAGCCATTATGAGATGTGCGCCCATTCTCCTAATC
>JAOXSA010000200.1 GCA_025800245.1 Amphritea sp.
ACCTGAGCGATACCACCGCCCATCTGACCCGCGCCAATCACACCAAAATTCTTAATAGACATAGCTAACTCCTCATCAAACCGGCCATGAGTGTTCCACCATCAGCGCAGAAAATCAATCATTTTATAAGGGTTAACCCTAACACCCCAAGAAAGCGAGACTCAAACGGAATAACGGCCAACCAGTATAAGAGAGGCTGGCAGGCCAGATTCAGGATGTAACGGAGCGGTCTGTGAAATGAGTTCGAAACCCGACCGGGTAAACAGTGACAGCCATGAAGAAAGTGTCCGGTAGTACCAGGGCGCGGGTTGGCTGAAGTCTCCATAAATACCCGCCCAGGTCCCTTCACGCCAGCCTTCCGGGCCGGGAAAATTGTCCGGGTGCAGCGTCTGCACAATCAGATAGCCCCGGCCATTCAGTAACCCGGGAAGTTCTCTAAACAGCTGCTCTACGGAATCTCCGCCCAGCAGAGAGAAGTTACAGACGATAGCATCAAACCGTTCTGTAATCGTAGCAGCGGAGATCTCGTCATATGTCAGCTGAATAAAACGACCTTCGGTCTGCTCCTCAGCACTTTGAATCAGCTCGGCAACACCATCAACTCCGGTGGCGCTGATTCCCGTTTCAGTCAGGGCACGGACCAACCAGCCTTCACCACAACCAATATCCAGGACCGTTTCAGGACCGGTTTCAAGCACCGCATTGATGATTGCCTGATTAGTGACCAGCTTTCTGCTGGGAATCCCTCCCTCGTTGAGCACCTCAATCCATGGCTTTGCATTGATCTGCCATGACTCCAGAATCAGCTGTTCAGGATCAGTCTGTTTATCCTTCATCCGCTCACTATACCTCAAAGTGAAATCTGATCCTTCCTGTGTTCAGGCACAAAAAAACCGGCGCAAGGCCGGTTTTTATTTAAATAGCTAACGCTTATTTAGCGTGCTTCACCAGATCTTCAACCACTTCCTGCTCTTCATGCAGGTCGTTTGCAGCCGTTTTAGACATCGGCAGGATCAGGTTCAGTACTATTGCGACGATACCGCACAGGCTCACACCCTGCATGCTGAATTCGCCGTTACCCACAACCATGCCACCGATACCGAATACCAGAGTGGTTGCAACGATCACCAGGTTACGCTGTTCTGCCAGATCAACACGGGCTTTGATCAGAGTGTTAAGGCCTACCGCTGCGATAGAACCGAACAGCAGGATCAGGATACCGCCCATCACTGGCGCAGGAATAGTCTGCAGCAACACGCCGAACTTCGCCACGAACGCCAGCAGGATGGCAAAAACTGCCGCCCATACCATGATCATCGGGTTGAAAGAACGGGTCAGCATCACAGCACCGGTCACTTCCGAATAGGTAGTGTTTGGTGGCCCACCAAACATCGCCGCAGCTGAAGTCGCGATACCGTCACCGAACAGAGTGCGGTGCAGGCCCGGCTTCTTGATGTAGTCTTTACCGGTTACGCTACCGATCGCCAGTACGTCACCCACGTGCTCAATCGCCGGTGCAATGGCAACAGGAATCATGAACAGAATCGCCTGCCAGTGCAGTTCCGGGAATACAAATGCAGGTACTGCGATAAACGCTGCATCAGACACGATCTGATAGTTCACCATGCCGTAGAAGTTCGCCACGATGTAACCAACCACTACGCCAGCCATGATTGGCAGCAGACGGAACAGACCACGACCGAAGGTCGCAACGATCAGGGTGGTAAACAGGGCAGACATGGAAACGATCATAGAATCGATATACGGGAACAGCTCAACACTGCCATCGCCCGCTTTACCCATCGCCATATTCACAGCGATTGGCGCCAGACCCAGACCGATAACCATGATCACAGGGCCTACCACGACCGGTGGCAGCAGACGATGCAGGAAACCAGCACCGCGGAACTTCACGATCACCGCCAGAATCATGTACACCAGACCAGCACAGAACAGCGCGCCCATGGTGGCAGGCATACCCCAGGTCTGCGTGCTGTAAATAATCGGTGCGATAAACACAAACGAAGATGCCAGGAATACCGGCACCTGACGCTTGGTCACGAATTGGAACATCAGGGTACCGATACCCGCTGTAAACAGTGCAACAGATGGGTCCATACCGGTCAGCAGCGGCATCAGTACCAGCGCACCGAACGCCACGAACAGCATCTGAGAACCCGCCAGCACAGTACGCCACATCGGCTCGCTACCGTTCAGTTCCACTTCCGTGGATGAGGTTGATTGATTCATCATATTCTCCAGAAGGAAAAACTCAATTGGTTCAAATTCCAGGAACTTAGAAAACGCTTAAATCAGCGTTTACTCAGCTCTTGCCCAGCTCTTACTGAGCTCTTACTTAGTACCGAAGATCTTATCGCCCGCATCGCCCAGACCCGGGATGATGTAGCCGTTTTCATTCAGGTGGCTATCCACTGCAGCCGCGTACAGTTCCACATCAGGATGCGCTTCGTTAACCGCTTTAACACCCTCAGGCGCAGCCACCAGCACCAGTGCCTTAATCTCTTTACAGCCCGCTTCTTTCAGCATATCGATAGTGGCGTTCATTGAACCGCCGGTTGCCAGCATCGGGTCGATAACCAGCGCCATACGCTCATCCATTTCGCTGGCCAGCTTCTCAAAATAAGTTACCGGTTCCAGAGTCTCTTCATCACGGTACAGGCCCACAACGCTGATACGGGCACTTGGGATCAGTTCCAGTACGCCATCCAGCATGCCGATACCGGCACGCAGAATCGGTACTACGGTCACTTTTTTACCCTTGATGCGCTCGCCGCTGATCTCACCGCACCAGCCTTCGTACTGATAGGTTTCAGTTGGCATATCTTTGGTGGCTTCATAGGTCAGCAGACAGCCAACCTCAGCCGCCAGCTGACGGAAACTACGGGTGCTGACATCAGCCGCACGCATCAGGCTGATCTTATGCTTTACCAGTGGGTGTATAATCTCGTTAATACGCATCGCAGGGTTCTCACTTCAAGGCGCCGGAAAAGGAAACTGCAACCGGGTGGTTTTGTCCTTATGGGACACCACCCTCTGAACAGGTAGTCAGAGCAGCCGCAAAAATTGGCGCTATCATACTCCTTTATGCACCAAAAGTCTTAGGGCCAGATCACTCCAATTTGCACACTGTTTGCACATTTGCTCCATCTTTTTTGCACAAAGGTTCGCGATAGTTACACCCAGAGATAAGCAACCTCATGTGACAAGGAGAACCGGACATGAAGATTAAACGTTTTTTCCAACTGATGACCGCTACCGTTATTCTGAGCAGCGCTGCAATCATCGCCCCGGCGAACGCTGAAGAACATGCTGTGACAAGCTATCCCATGGTGGAGAATATCGTCTTCGACACCATCGGTGACTATCTGCCGATGCGGGATGAACTGGCTGAGCTGCAACAGGAAGAACCCGAAATCTATAACGAACTGATATGGGAGCTGTATGATATTGCGGAAAGCTATAACATGACCCGCATCGAAGCCGGTCTGGAAACGGCTGATCTGTACCTGCAGATCGATCTGAAAGACCTGGAAGCGGAATGGCTGGCGATGGAATATCTGGCAGTTCAGTCCAGTCAGAACAGCCCTGCCACCGCCGAGTACGAAGCCCTGTATCAGGCAGTCACAGAGATGTTTGAACTGGAAATGCAGATCCGGGATATCGAAAACGAACAGATCTGGAGCAAACTGACCCCGGAGCAGCGCTCTGAACTAACCACCTGGGAAGCAGCACGACTGTCCCTGAAAGATGAGATCATTCAGCACGAACTGGATGAGTATCTCGATGCCGACGATGAGTTCGAGATGTACTGGGCTGAGACAGAGTAATCTAAGTCAGAGGGGAGCCCCACTCCCCTGAACCAACAACCGCGTAAATGGAGAGATACGGTGCAACTGACCCTGCGGCTGAAAATGTTCCTGATACTGGTAGGCACCAGCGTCGCGCTGATTCTCAGCATGCTGTTTTTTACCCTATCGTCCTTCGAAGTTGGCTTCGGCGAGTATCTTAACGATGTCAACGAACAGCGTATGGATAAACTCAGCCAGCGTTTGGGGGAGTTGCACCTGCAGCACGGTGATTTTGAGTTTCTGGAACAAGATCCGGTCCTGGCAGCGGCTCTGGAAGGCCTGCTCTGGGAAGGGGAAAACGAAGCCGAGCTACTGGACGATATTCCCGAAGAGGAGCTGGTCGAGCTGGAGAAATACTACGCGCCTCTGTTCTTTATACTCAGCTTGGAAAAAACAGCTCTGTACGGCGATTATGATCCGGATTTGCCGGCCCGGATGGAAGCGATCTATCAGGGCCAGAGTCAGATCGGCTGGCTGGGTATCCATGAAGAGGTCTTCGGTGATGGCAGCGTCACCTTTATCGAGGCACAAACCCGTGAGTTCTGGCTGATCGCACTGATTATGGTACTGATCTCGGCCGCTGCGGCGCTGATC
>JAOXSA010000072.1 GCA_025800245.1 Amphritea sp.
AGATTACACGAACAAGTGGAAACATCTCCTTGCTTTTATTGGCTGAGGAGACGGTGGAAAGTACGGTCCATGCGGCCCTGGCCCAACAGAACCAGCTGTACGGTCGGTCATCTGTCGCCGCCAGAACGGCCAACCCCCTTTCACCTTACAGGGCACCTGGTGCAGCCACACCGTTGGGCCTCAATCGGCCTCTGAACAGAAATCTCGAGGACCGAATCCTGCGGGGTGAGTACGTAGATTTCACTTTGCTTCTCCCCGACTCGATCAGCCAGTCCCAGGTCCCAGACCTCCAATTTCGCTTGGCGGATTCGTCCCCAGGTCCCTTGGGTTCCCCAATCACCATGGTGCGAAAAAGAAAACCCACCATCGATAGCTTTCAGAAATGGATCGACGCCTTTACTGCGTACATGGTGGTGATCGTGTCCAGTTATCCCCGGAGGTCCGTTGAACTGCTAAAGTATCAGCAGATTATCAGCCTGGCCGCCACAAAATTCCGGGGCTCTGCATGGCTATCCTACGACGAGCAGTTTCGCCGCCGCGCGGCTCACGACCTCACCCGCAGCTGGGATCAGATAGACCTTGAACTGTGGGCCATAACCTTCTCGGGTCTGGCCAAACCTCATTGTTCCCACTGCTCAAGTCCACACCACCTCCAGGGAGATTGCCCCTTAGCTGACCAATCCAGACGCTCTCAGTCTCGCCGAGGTATAAACTCCTACTGCTATGACTTTAACAGGCCCTCTGGATGCTCGCGCCGACCCAACTGCCTGTTCCCGCACGTCTGCAGCCGGTGTAGTTCCAGCAGCCACTCGTTCCATGCGTGCCCCCAACGGTCCAACAACAGTGGTGCCAGAAACTCAGCCACCGGTGACAGACCCAAGAAGTAGCAGGCCCGTTCCTTCCTCTCCGATAGACGCTACTCGTCTTCAATATGAACTCTTGCACCACCCTAATCGTAATTTTGTTAATTCCTTAATTAATACTCTTAAATTTGGCGCGCGCATTGGTTATTCAGGCCCCCAAAAGGCCCGTGTCTCACGTAATTTAATCTCGGCCTCCCAGCATCCCGAGGTAGTTTCCTCCAATTTATCTAAAGAAATCCAGAAGGGTAGGGTGGCCGGCCCTTTTCTTTCATCCCCTCTCAAGGACCTCCAATGCCATCC
>JAOXSA010000202.1 GCA_025800245.1 Amphritea sp.
TCATACTTACTCATGTTAGTTTCCTCACGACTTCGCTAAAAATCGCTGCGGCTTCTAACATGGGTAGGTATTCGGGCAAAGCCCAAATTGCTGATAACCACCTACTGAAGTAGGTGGTTTAGGGCTGAAAACAAAAAAGCCCTGAATAATCAGGGCTTTTTAATGGTCACTTTATCAGCGATCAGATACGTGCAGCTGGGATCGCCTGAGGAGCTACGCTCAAGTCTTCGCTTGGCGGAGCGAATCGAGTCAGGTTGATACCTTCAACGGCTTCTTTGTACTCTTCCAGAGTCGGGAAACGACCCAGGATACAAGACAGAACAACCATTGGAGTAGAGCCCAGCAGAGACTCACCTTTCTTCTCAGCAGTATCTTCTACAACACGGCCCTGGAACAGACGAGTAGAAGTAGCCAGTACAGTGTCACCCGCTTCGGCTTTCTCCTGGTTACCCATACACAGGTTACAACCTGGGCGTTCCAGATACAGAATGTTTTCGTACTTAGTACGTGCTTCTTCTTTCGGATTCTCATCAGAGAACGTGAAACCAGCGTATTTAGCCAGAATGTCCCAATCGCCTTCTGCTTTCAGCTCGTCAACGATGTTGTACGTTGGCGGAGCAACAACCAGAGGTGCCTTGAATGTGATTGGACCGTTCTTCTCAAGGTTACGCAGCATCGCAGCGATGATCTGCATGTCACCTTTGTGAACCATACAGGAACCAACGAAGCCCAGATCTACCGGACGACCATCGTAGTAAGAAGTAGGACGGATCACATCGTGCGTGTAACGCTTAGAGATGTCTTCGTTGTTTACGTCTGGGTCAGCAATCATTGGCTCGTCGATTGCGTCCAGGTCAACAACCAGCTCAGCGTAGTACTTAGCGTTGTCGTCTGGAGCCAGCGCAG
>JAOXSA010000077.1 GCA_025800245.1 Amphritea sp.
CCGGCGATGTGTAGGACTACAAACACCACAAATACACAGACCTTAGCAATATATATATATATATATATATATATATCTTTTCTCTTGCCGCCCCTCGCCCCTTGCGCGGGGTATGAAGTCAAACCGGTGTGTTGCACGCACTTGGCACCATGAGACCGACAGAAAGCATGCTCGAACGGCTCACGGACTACCAGATCCGTGGGTTAGCGGGGTTGCTGGGTTTTACCGGCGCCCTTCGTGGATTGGTAAAGGCGGAACTGCCCGCCGCCTTTTTGGCGGCGCTTGAAAAGGATCATGACGGGGTTATTCCCGCCCATATATGGAAAATTGGCAGCACTCGAACGGAGAAAGACTCGATGATGGCTATGCGCCAGCGAGTCGCCCTAGCCACCCGAGAACGGGGAGATGATCCACCAACCAAGAAGAGTATAGGACGTAGTGGCGAAACATCGAGAGGTACGGAGATCCCACCGGAATCAACTGATGGAAATGTGCATGGCCGCCGCCGTTCGGCGAGATTGGCCCGCAAGACGGTACAAATGGAGTTGGACGCTTCCGACTCAGACGATGATCATGATGAAGAAGAAATCGAACGGGGGCCGACTGTGGAGACTGAAAAACGCAGTGATGTAGATGATACGATGGGTTGTTTCCAATCCCTTGTTACTGATTTAAAGTCAGTGCAAACTGTGTTGGACGAGGTCAGAAAACTGGCGACTTCTCGCCGGACCAAAGACCTCGCTCTAATCGGTTTGCAAGATGAACTTGAAGCAGCAAGTGCGACCTTGCGTAAGCTGCGAACAGGACTCGAAGTAGGCCAAGTTCGTCATACCGTCAAAGAGCTGAAGAAAGAGACGAAGAATAAACGATCAGATCCGACCAAAGCATTTTCCTACGCTGATGCTGCTCGCCGTGGTGCTCAAGCACCACCGGCTGCAGT
>JAOXSA010000084.1 GCA_025800245.1 Amphritea sp.
AGTGGAACCCTCGAGAACCGCCTACATTCTCAGGGAGGTTAAAAGAGGATGTACACCAGTGGACTGCCATAGTAACCCAGTATTTTGCCACAGTACCTGGAACAAACCAGCAGCAGTTGACTTATGCTGTGTCACTGTTGCGTGGTAGTGCATTCGAGTGGTATAAAGCTGTGGTTAAAAAGGATAACCCTACCGACTGGCAGAGTCTTTCAAATGCTTTAATTCTTCGTTTTGGTTCAACAGCTCGCAGTAAACGAGCTTTCCTGAAAATCATGCAGTTAAAACAGGACAAGGATGATGTCCTGCAGTATGCCGCTAAATTTGAGTCATTGAAGGACCAGTTAGAAACCTATGATGAACAGACATTGGTAATGAAATTTATCTTCGGCTTGAAGGCAGAATTAATAGAACATGTATTATTGCAGTACCCAAAAACGGTACAAGAGGCAAAGCAGATAGCCGAAGAATTGGATATAGTTCATCAGGGGGTAAAGCGGCATGAAAACAAAACTGCATTGGAACAAAACCAAACGTCGAATAAAAAGCAAGGTAAAAAGGGTATCCTGGGGAATGTATCAGTAAAAAGGGGTCAGCAGTATCAGTATCAGAATGCAGGAATCAGGATGAGGAGCAGACAGACGCGGTCGAGAGATGCATCGATCAGTTGTACTATCAGTCGCAGTGTAAATCAGAAATCCGTTCAGAATTCTTTATTATCACGTCGTTCAGTGCAGAGAGGCACAAATTTTGAAAGCAGCACGAAAATTAAATCTGCTGCAGCGAAATGGCGCGACATTATTCGGCCATTGTCGCATAGAGATCGAGCAGGAGTATGGAGGAACCATGTAAGGAAGAGAGGCTCGATCGTGGTAGCAAGTATGGAGGCTTTGACCTGCGAGAAGGAGCAGAAGACTGCAGTAAATATTGACGCTGGGCAGAAGCAGCCCCATAAGTCGTCAATCGATCAAAGTTCGTCTGAGACCCAGCGAACACGATCGACTCGTAACCATCAGAGTAACCGCCTACTCCGACGAGAGAAGGAACGGTTGGTGCGAGAACAGGTCAGAGAGCGACGCATAGTGACGCGTTTATTGGCAACCCGCGTGAGCCCCAGCGTTGGAGGACAGAGTG
>JAOXSA010000149.1 GCA_025800245.1 Amphritea sp.
TTCGAACAAAGCGCCAAACTTGGCCTCGGCTTCCACTTTGAGCAACGTCCAGCTGGATACGATTGTTGGTTCGATCGAATAGGTCAGATTGAGATTGCCGCTTTGGCGAATACGCACTTTCCCATTCAGTGTTTCCACACCGTCATTGGCCACAAATGTAAAGTCTGACTGACCTTCGGTGCTAACCAACGGTTGAAATCCCAGATCCGCCGCAGAGGTCGCGATAGCCCCGTCAATTTCAACCAGATATTCCGGGATGCTTTCGGTTACATCGAAGGTGCCAGACACTTTGAGCCCAAGGCCAATATCAAGCGTCCAGTCCAGCGTCGTGACCTTCAATGAGGCCTCGCCCAGCGGGCTCGTATCCAGATCTTTGATTTCTTCAGAACCGTCTTTGTTGCGCTTGCGGACCTGATTGACCAGATCATCCAGCGTGAGCTCCTTGTTCAGCTCTGACAGCGCATTGACATAGGGGATCCATTCAAGAGCCGATGTCTGCAACGTCAGGATCTTGTCAACATCTTCCGCCTTGGCAACAAGCGGCGCAGCGCCACGTACAATATCGTCTTCGGGCGGCGTGAGCAACAGACTGATGTCAGGCGCACTGCTGATGTCCGCGCCAAGTCGGTCTGCAATACTTTGGACCGTGACACTTGCACCATCTTTTTCCAAAGTCGCTAGGGCAACTTCATGTCTGGTCCCATCAGGCTGCAACAAAAACGGCTCTGACAAGCCAGCAAAAGGCTCATTGTTAGGAAGTGAAATACCAAAGTCAGCCAATCCGGTCGGCCCAAGGACCTCAAGAAAAGCGACCACATCCATGCTTTCAAACGACAACCCGCCCAGATCAATCGTTGTGGACTCGCCGCCTTTTTTGACCACTTCGATATCAAAAAATTCGCCAGGCTGAACCACCAAAGGTGTGATCAGCTCAGCATCATAGTAATGGGCCACCTGGGCAGAGCCCGCACTAACATTATCGAAATCAAGATAGGTTCCAAATTCCAGATCAGCACGCAGATCTGCGGTGAATGGGCCGGCTTCGATAATGCTGGTTGCGTCCAGTTCGATTACGGCCAGTTCATATCCATGTTCCAGCCCGTCGAAAATTTCGCTCCCTAGATCGTTTTCACCTGCTGGGATGTCCGCTGCGCTGGCAAAGACCTTGTGGAAATAGGCCTTAAACGCTTCGTGGCGATCGCTATCTTGTAGGGTGTTGCTGGCAACAAATGTCGTGGCTTCGTCAAATTCCTGAAGCCCACCAAAAGTATAGAATGGATCTATGTCACGCACATATAGATTGCCACCTTCCACGTAGTATTCGAAAAAACGCAATTGATCACCCGGATCGCTCCATTCGTAAAACAGCGGGACACGCACCGCTGGGCCTGTCTGTTCTTCCAGCACCCAATCCACCCGAATCCGTTCGGAGAGATCACCGCTACGGTGAAAGTCAAAGACGACGTCACGACCTTCCGTCTGCACCACACGCCGCGCATCTACGGTAACAATGGCAGCGTCGTCATCGAGAATTTCACCCTGTGCAGAAAGGCGGCCCAACACCGGCACATCG
>JAOXSA010000158.1 GCA_025800245.1 Amphritea sp.
GCATCTGATGGAACAGAACATTGAAGAACCACTGAAAATCGCCGAAATTGCCGACCATCTGAAGATCACTAACCGGGAACTGGAGCGTCTGTTCCGGCATTATCTGGATGACTCCCCTAACGCCTATTACCGTACTATTCGTCTGGAACAGGCCCGCTGGATGCTGCAGCAGACTGCTGATTCAATCACCAGCATCTCCATTGCCTGCGGTTTCAACTCCCTGTCCCACTTCACCCGCTGCTATCAGAAACAGTTCGGGAAAAAGCCCAGTTCAGAGCGCTGAATTCGCGAATAGAGATCCGATGAAAACGGTCAAATCGGCACGAGGGCGTACCTCGCTACAAGCACGATGAAGCCATTCCCACAAAACAGAATCCTTGTAGCGGGGGCCTTCCAGGCCCGATACAGTCAGTCAGATCGGCACGAGGGCGTGCCTCGCTACAGAGCTGATCTATCAACCCGGCCCGCACATAAAAAACGCCAGCAATTGCCGGCGTTTTAACTTTCATAAAGCGGCGAAGTTATTCAACCCGCTGCTCGGCCTCCTGCATCACCACCTGTGGTTCGGATGATTCTGAAAAAAGCGACTTCAGTACCCCCAGAGTCATCACGATAATAATCACACTCAGAGGCAGCGCCGCAGCGATGTTAGCAGTCTGCAGAGCACT
>JAOXSA010000190.1 GCA_025800245.1 Amphritea sp.
CTGGCCTATGAGAAAGGTCAGAATATTCAGCCGGAAAAAGCGCTGCTCAGAAAAGAGTGGGTCATTGAAAAATCCGCAGGTCTGATTGCGTTGTCCGGCGCTAAAGAAGGTGAAGTAGGGCGTGCAATTGCGGCAAACAATGGTTCGGCGCAGTTTGTGCTGGAACAGTGGCGTGAAGTATTTCCGGATCGCTTCTATCTGGAGATTCAGCGTACTGGCCGCGCCGGTGATGAATCCTGTGTCCATGGCTCGGTTCAGCTGGCCCATGAAACCGGTTGTCTGTTGGTGGCCACCAATGAAGTCATGTTCATCAAACCGGAAGACTTTGAAGCCCATGAGGTGCGCGTGTGTATCAACCAGGGGCGCACCCTGGAAGATCCACATCGGCCGAAAAACTACACCGAACAACAGTACCTGCGTTCTGCAGAAGAGATGGCAGAGCTGTTTGCTGATATCCCCTCAGCCATTGAAAACTCGGTAGAGATCGCCAAACGTTGTAATGCTGAACTGGATCTGGGTACTTATTACCTGCCTAAGTATCCTATCCCGGAAGGGATGACGATGGACGAGTTCTTCGCCGATGTCTCCTGGAAAGGTCTGGAAGAGCGTCTGGAAATCCTGCTGGACAAGGATGATCCCGAGTATGCCGAGAAGCGCAAACCCTATGAAGAGCGGATGGAGTTTGAGCTGGATATCATCACGCAGATGGGTTTCCCCGGCTACTTCCTGATCGTAATGGACTTTATCCAGTGGGGTAAAGATAACGGCGTACCGGTGGGGCCAGGGCGGGGTTCCGGTGCGGGTTCTCTGGTGGCCTATGCGCAGAAGATTACCGACCTTGATCCACTGGAATACGACCTGCTGTTCGAACGATTCCTGAACCCTGAGCGGGTATCGATGCCCGACTTCGATATCGACTTCTGTATGGATAACCGGGATAAGGTAATCGACTATGTAGCCGAGACCTATGGCCGGGATGCGGTATCTCAGATTGTGACCTTCGGTACCATGGCCGCAAAGGCTGTGGTGCGTGATGTGGCGCGGGTGCAGGGTAAGGCCTTTGGTCTGGCGGATAAACTTTCCAAGCTGATCCCTTTCGAGGTGGGTATGACCCTCGGCAAGGCGATGGAAGAAGAGCCGCTGATGCGGGAATTCGTTGATTCCAGCGAAGAAGCCCAGGAAATTATGGACATGGCCTTCAAGCTCGAAGGTCTGACCCGTAACACCGGTAAACACGCCGGTGGTGTGGTTATCGCTCCCACCAAACTGACCGACTTTGCTGCGACCTATTGTGATGAGTTCGGTCACGGTCTGGTAACCCAGTTTGATAAGAACGACGTTGAGGAGGCCGGACTGGTTAAGTTCGACTTCCTGGGGCTGCGGACCCTGACCATCATCGACTGGGCAGTGAAAACGATCGACCGTATTCGGGCCCGCAACGGTGAAGAACCGTTGGATATCGCACTGGTCGATCTGGAAGATCCGAAAACCTTTGATCTGCTGCAATCTGCGGAAACGACCGCGGTATTCCAGCTTGAGTCCTCCGGTATGAAGGACCTGGTACGGCGTCTGAAGCCTAGCCGCTTCGAGGATATCGTGGCACTGGTGGCATTGTTCCGTCCGGGACCTTTGCAGTCGGGCATGGTAGACGACTTTATCGCCCGTAAGCACGGTCTGGCCGAGCTGGCTTATCCACATGCTGACTATCAGCTCGACAGTCTGCAGCCGGTTCTGGAGCCAACCTACGGCATCATCCTGTATCAGGAACAGGTCATGCAGATCGCGCAGGTGATGGCGGGTTATACCCTCGGCGGCGCGGATATGCTGCGTCGGGCGATGGGTAAGAAAAAGCCCGAAGAGATGGCCAAGCAGCGAACCTCTTTCCTGGAAGGCTCCGAACAGAACGGCATTGATGCAGATCTTGCCGGTAACATCTTTGATCTGGTGGAAAAGTTTGCCGGCTACGGCTTTAACAAATCCCACTCAGCGGCATACGCGCTGGTGTCCTATCAGACCGCCTGGCTGAAAGCGCACTATCCGGCACCGTTTATGGCGGCGGTGCTCTCCTCCGATATGCAGAACACCGACAAGGTGGTTATTTTTATCGAAGAATGCCGCACCATGGAGTTACCGTTGGTGCTGCCGGACGTTAACTGTGGTGAGTATATGTTCACCGTTAACGATGCTGGTGAGATTGTTTACGGTCTGGGCGCTATCAAAGGCGTGGGTGAAGGTCCGATTGAGGCGATTGTTGAGGCCCGTGCTGATGGCGGTGAATTCATCGACTTGTTTGATTTCTGTAAGCGGGTCGGCAGTAAGAAGCTCAATAAGCGGGTACTGGAAGCACTGGTGCGCTGCGGTGCGTTGGATAAACTGGGGCCGGATCGTGCTCAGCTGTGGGCGGCTATTCCTGAGGCGCTGAAAGCGGCGGATCAGAATGAGCGCAATCAGAGTGCCGGTATGTTTGATCTGTTCGGTGAAGTCGAAGCCGAGCAGCCCCGTGACCCTTACGCAGAATACATGAAACTGCGCAAGTGGACCGATAAAGAGCGTCTGCAGGGCGAGAAAGACACGCTGGGCCTGTATGTTACCGGTCACCCGATTGATGAATATGAATCGGAACTGCCGAACTTTATCTCTAAGCGTATTGTCGAACTGCAACCGCAGCGCGGACAGCAGCAGAAAATGCTGGGGTTGGTGGTGGATATCCGGGTCAAGAAAACCAAAAAAGGTGATCCGCTCTGTTTTGTGACGCTGGATGACCGTACATCCCGGATCGAGGTTTCCCTGTTTGGTGAGGCCTATGATGAATACCGTACGGTACTGAATAAAGATTCCATCCTGCTGATCGAAGGGGAGATCTCTATCGATAGTTTCTCCGGCACTGACAAACTCAAGGTGCGGGGTAATAAAGTGGTCGATATTACCCAGTGTCGTGCCCGCTACGGTCAGTACATAGAGATCGATTGTCAGGCAGATCAGCTGAAAGAGCGGCAACTGAAAGCGTTTGAACAGCTGTTGCAATCCGGTAAAGGGCCTTCGGTTATTGATGTCGCGCTGCGTTACAGCCGTGCAGATGCTTCTGCAACGGTTTGTCTGGGGGAAAGTTGGCGGATTGAGCCTACCGATGACATCTTACTCAAACTGAAAGATCAGTTTGGTGGTGAAGCGGTACGGATCCGCTACTGAATCAGGCTGGTTCTTAACCAGAACAACAGGTAGAATTAGCGCAATTTTTTATTGTCCGGCCAGCCGGTCGTTCTTAAACGATCATTATCAGGCGTCACGAATTTTTGTCCGGCATGCAGTAAAACTAACGGAATGTCTTATCTATGAATCCCAATTATCTGGATTTTGAACAGCCGATTGCCGATCTGGAAGCCAAAATTGAAGAGCTTCGTCTGGTTGGTGACGATAACGAACTGAATATTGAAGAAGAGATCGGCAAGCTGGAGTCGAAGAGCCGCAGCCTGACCGAATCTCTGTTCTCTGATCTGTCTGAGTGGCAGATCTCCCAGATCGCCCGTCATCCTCAGCGTCCTTATACGCTGGATTACGTGAAGCTGATCTTCGACGAGTTTGAAGAACTGCACGGCGATCGTCACTTCTCCGATGATCACGCTATCGTGGGTGGTATTGCCCGTCTGGAAGGGCGTCCGGTGATGGTGATCGGTCACCAGAAAGGCCGTGAAGTTAAAGAGAAGGTGCGTCGTAACTTCGGTATGCCACGTCCTGAAGGCTACCGGAAGGCTCTGCGTCTGATGGAAATGGCGGAGCGCTTCAGGATGCCGATTCTGACCTTCATCGATACGCCGGGAGCGTATCCTGGTATTGATGCTGAGGAGCGCGGTCAGTCCGAAGCGATCGCATTCAACCTGGCGGTGATGTCCCGCCTGAATACGCCGATCATCGCAACGGTTGTTGGTGAAGGTGGTTCTGGTGGTGCGCTGGCTATCGGTGTCTGCGATGAGCTGCTGATGCTGCAATATTCCACTTACTCAGTAATCTCACCGGAAGGCTGCGCTTCTATTCTGTGGAAAAGTGCTGATCGTGCACCGGATGCGGCAAAAGCGATGGGCCTGACCTCTGACCGTCTGCATTCGCTGGGTCTTGTAGACCAGATTGTTGATGAGCCACTGGGTGGTGCGCACCGTGACCACGGTCTGATGGCCGCCAACCTGAAAAAGCATCTGATGGAAACGCTGTCGAAGTTTGACGATATCGAGCAGGAACAGCTGCTGGATCGACGTTACCAGCGCCTGATGTCCTACGGTATCAGCGAGTAATACCGAATACCGCCGGCATCGTCCGGCGGTTTTTGTTTCTGATGCGCTTTTTATGTCTGATATTCAAAGCCACTTTCAGCAACAGCTGACAACCTGTCCGGATATTAAACGCTGGGTAATAGGTCTCAGTGGTGGCATGGACTCAGTTGTCCTGCTGCATCTCGCAGTGCAGGCTCTTCCAACGGATCAACTCCGGGTTCTCCATATCAATCACCAGCTACAGGGCGAAGCTGATCAGTGGCAGCAGTTCTGTGAACAGTTGTGTCAGGAGCTGGGCGTAGCAATCGAATCTCACCGGGTAGCTATTGAACCGGGGGGCAGTATTGAGCGTGCTGCCCGGGATGCCCGTTACAAGGTCTTCGAAGCATCACTGCAGGCAGAAGAATGTCTGTTGCTGGCTCAGCACCGGGATGATCAGGCAGAAACTCTGCTATACCGTCTGTTGCGGGGGGCGGGTGTGAAAGGGCTGGCGGCAATGCCTCGTCGGCGTTCACTGGGCAAAGGCCTTATCTTGCGCCCTTTGCTGAACTGTTCCCGTGAGCAGCTACAAGACTGGGCCCTGTCAAATAAGTATCGCTGGGTGGAAGATCCCAGTAATCAGGACGATCGCTACGATCGTAACTTTCTGCGTTTACATATCCTGCCAAAACTGGCTGAGCGCTGGCCGGGTTTCGGTGGGCGCTGGGCTCAGGCTGCTGAGCATCTTGCCGAAGCTGATCGGTTGCTGAATGAATTGGCGCAGATAGATCTGCAGCAGTGTCAGGTACCACTGAATGGTCTGAATTGTGACCAACTAATGGCGCTCAGCGAAGCTCGCAGGCATAACCTGTTGCGCTACTGGATCTATGATTCTGCCGCAGTTGTACCGGGCCGCGACTGGTTGCAGCGGATCAGTTCCGAAGTGATCGGGGCAAAGGTGGATGCTGTTCCGGAATTAGTGCTGGGGAAGGTGTCATTGCGACGCTTCCGGGGGCAGTTGTTTCTGGTAAAGGATTTCGATTCGCTCGACTGGCAGTACCGACCGCTGCAGGATGGGAATCTGGTTCTGCCGCAAGGTATTCTGACCGTTGTGGCTGGAGAGGCTGAGGGGCTGAAATCGCTGGAAAACGTTGTTATCCGCAACCGGCACGACGGGGATCGTTGTCGGCCGTCTGGGCGCGGTGGATCTCGCTCAGTGAAAAAGCTGTTTCAGGAGCAAGATGTTCCGCCCTGGTTGCGGGATAGCTGGCCCATCTGTGTGGTGGGTGAAGAGATTGTAGCGGTTCCCGGTATCTGTATCTGCGAAGGCTGGCAGAGTGAGAAAAAAGCCACAGGTTTTGCACTGAAATGGCAGCCTTTTGCATTGTCTGAGACAGGTGATTCTGCTACCCTGTAGCCCCATCTTGAATAGCTGTTTTCAGACAGCTCGATCCGAATTTTCACGACCAGATTACAGGTTCCTCATGACGCGATATATTTTCGTCACAGGCGGTGTTGTTTCCTCATTGGGCAAAGGCATCGCTTCCGCATCACTTGCTGCTATCCTGGAGGCCCGTGGCCTTAAGGTAACCATGCTCAAGCTGGATCCATACATCAACGTAGATCCGGGCACCATGAGCCCGATTCAGCACGGCGAGGTATTTGTTACCGAAGATGGCGCCGAAACTGACCTGGATCTGGGTCACTATGAGCGTTTCATCCGCACCACTATGTCCAAGCGTAACAACTTTACTGCGGGTCGTGTGTATCAGCACGTGCTGCGTAAAGAGCGCCGTGGTGACTACCTGGGCGGAACCGTGCAGGTTATCCCACACATCACCGATGAGATTAAGCGCCGCGTTATCGAAGGCGCCGGTGATGCGGATATCGCCCTGGTAGAGATCGGCGGTACTGTAGGTGATATTGAGTCCCTGCCGTTTATGGAAGCGGTGCGTCAGCTGAAAGTTGAGATGGGCTTCAACCGCGCGATGTTCATGCACCTGACGCTGGTGCCGTATATTGCGACTGCCGGTGAGATTAAGACCAAACCGTCCCAGCACTCGGTTAAAGAACTGCGTTCTATCGGTATTCAGCCAGACATTCTGGTATGCCGTTCTGAAGTGGCTATCCCAACCTCTTCCCGCCGCAAACTGTCTCTGTTCACAAACGTGGAAGAGCGCGCGGTTATCTCTCTGCCGGATGCTGACTCTATCTACAAAATTCCACGCCTGCTGAGCGAACAGAAGCTGGATCAGATCGTGGTTGAGCGTTTCAATCTGGATTGCCCGGCTGCTGATCTGACCGAGTGGGACCGTGTGGCGGATGCCAAACTGAATCCGCACCGCGAAGTGACCATCGCTATGGTCGGTAAGTACATGGAGCTGCTGGATGCCTATAAGTCGCTGATCGAAGCGATCTCTCACGCCGGTATTGAGCTGCGCACTAAGGTCAACATCAAGTATATCGATTCCGAACACGTTGAGCGTGACGGTACTGATCTGCTGAAAGATGTTTCTGCGATCCTGGTGCCGGGCGGCTTCGGCGAGCGCGGTGTAGAAGGTAAGATCGCCGCCGTAAAATACGCCCGTGAGAACAAGGTGCCGTATCTGGGTATCTGTCTGGGTATGCAGGTGGCGGTGATTGAATACGCTCGTCACGTAGCCGGTATCGAAGATGCCAGCAGTACTGAATTCAATGCCGATGCAGCATCACCGCTGATCGGTCTTATCACTGAGTGGATGACCGAAGAAGGCGCTACCGAAGTACGCGATCACGCGGACGATCTCGGCGGTACCATGCGTCTGGGTGCGCAGATCTGTAAGCTGAAAGAGGGTACAACTTCCCATAAGGCTTACGGCGCTACCGAGATCAAAGAGCGTCACCGTCACCGCTATGAAGTGAACAATAACTATGTCCCTCAACTGGAAGAGGCTGGCCTGATTATATCTGGCCGCTCGGTTGATGGTGAGCTGGTGGAAGTTGTGGAAGTGCCGGACCATCCGTGGTTTGTTGCCTGTCAGTTCCACCCTGAATTTACTTCGACTCCTCGTGATGGTCATGGCCTGTTCCGTGGCTTTATCGAGGCGGCTCTCACACAAGCTGACCTGCAGAAGTAACGCATACTTATAATTACTGGAGTTTTATTCAATGGCTAAGATTGCTGATATCAAAGCGCGCGAGGTTCTGGATTCCCGCGGTAACCCAACTGTCGAAGCAGATGTGATTCTGGAATCCGGCGTTATCGGTAGCGCCTGTGCGCCATCCGGTGCGTCTACCGGTTCCCGTGAAGCACTGGAACTGCGTGACGGTGATAAGTCCCGTTACCTGGGTAAAGGTGTTCAGAATGCAGTTGCCGGTGTAAACGGCGCTATTCGCGAAGCTTTGACTGGCATGGATGCAACGGATCAGCGCGCACTGGATAACAAGATGCTGGAGCTGGATAGCACCGAGAACAAAGAGAAACTGGGTGCGAACGCAATCCTGGCAGTCTCTCTGGCTGCGGCTAAAGCGGCATCTATCGAAAAAGGTATGCCACTGTACGCGCACATCGCTGAGATCAATGGTACTGCGGGTCAGTTCTCTCTGCCTGTGCCTATGATGAACATTCTGAATGGTGGTGAGCACGCGGATAATAACGTTGATATCCA
>JAOXSA010000206.1 GCA_025800245.1 Amphritea sp.
AGGAAAAATCAGCTTACGAAGAAGAGCAGCGCCAAACTCAGTTAGAAATAAATTAAGAAGTAACGCCCCCTTATAGGGGGCATAAAGCAAAGCCACCTTCTATGAAGGTGGATTTTTACTGTCTGATGAAAGTGCTGTTTCGGCGTTGAGATTCGGGGCATACTTGCAGCGAATGTTAAAGAGTTAGTAGTACCAAGGAGTGGGGCTGAATGCGTATTGGATTCAGTAAGAAAAATTTATTTAAATGGGCTCTTTTGGCTTCAGCTCTTCCAGCTTTATATGTTCTGTGGATCTTTCAGCAGGATATGGAGCGTGGATACCACTGGCTTCTTGTCTTGATTGCTTGTCTTACCTACTTCTATGCTTTCGTTATTTG
This sequence comes from Amphritea sp., assembly GCA_025800245.1. Lineage (GTDB taxonomy): Bacteria > Pseudomonadota > Gammaproteobacteria > Pseudomonadales > Balneatricaceae > Amphritea. Next base: position 377 of record JAOXSA010000206.1, read on the forward strand.
TGGAACTTTTCTCGAAGAGTTTCAGCGACGTGAGAAATTTTTTGTCGAGGTCTCTGCTGATTCGTTACGTTCTGTTGAGCCTGATAAAAAGTATGAAGCATTTATTCGCTTTGCAGATGTTGTTAGCTATGAGGTGTACGGTGTTGGAGCTGATAGCTCTATAGATGTGCTGCTAAATAACGGCCAAAGAATTGAGATTAAAGGGTATAAAGATATGGATGCTATTGTTCAGGCGTTTCTCGATTACCCTGGCTTTCAGTAAACACAAAGATTTGCTATTTACCCATTAACATTTAACACTTTTCGCCATCTGATGAATCAATATGAGTTATAAAGCTGCGGTCTTCGATATGGACGGTCTGTTACTCGACACCGAACGGGTGTGTATGGGTGTTTTCGAAGAAGCCTGTGGCACCCTTGCGTTGCCCTTCTATCGAGAGACCTATCTCAACATTATTGGTCGCAATGCTGCAGGTATCAGGGAGATATTTCTTGAGGCATACGCTGATAATTGTGATGCTGTGATATCCGAATGGCGTACCCGCTACCACGAGATTGTCGAGAATAAGGCTATCCCGGTTAAGCCGGGTGTCACAGCGTTGCTTGAATGGCTACAGGCAAAGCAGATCCCAATGGCGGTTGCTACCTCTACTGCCAGTCCTGTCGCGCAGAAGAAGCTAAAGCTGGCTGGATTGGATCAATACTTCAGTGCAGTCGCGACCGGCTGTGAAGTGAATCAGGGTAAACCATACCCGGAGATCTATCAGTTGGCTGCCAGCCGCTTAGGTGTAGATGCCAATAGCTGTCTGGCTTTTGAAGATTCTAATAATGGTGTCCGTGCGGCGGTAGCCGCAGAGATGTTTACCTATCAGATACCGGATCTGGTTGAGCCATGTGATGATGTTAGAGCACTTGGGCACTGCATTTTGCCTTCGATGCATTATGTGCTTGAGGATCTGAAAAACCAGTCAATGTAGTAATCAATCTGCAAGGTGCGTTAAAACGCACCCTACACAATTGACCCAGACCCTGTATCGGCTTTTTCTAGCCAGTATCCACACATGTTCCTATGCAGGGAGGTGCAGTTAAGGACTGCCAAGCAGAGATTGAGCCAATACCGGCACGAGGTCGTGCCTCGCTACAAAAGATTCCATATTCTGTGGTGCTTTTCGCTTTTTCGAGCCACTAGCGAGCATTGCTTTGCAATGCGGTCGAGCAAGTCACGCTCACGTGACGTTCTAGCCACGATTTTTTACCCCTTTAACATCGGCTTAAGAAACTGCCCGGTATAAGAATGCGGCATCTCTGCCACCGCTTCCGGTGTTCCGGTACCGATTATCTGACCACCTTTAATACCGCCCTCAGGACCCAGATCGACGATCCAGTCAGCGGTTTTGATGACATCCAGATTGTGTTCGATCACCACAATGGTGTTGCCGTGATCGCGCAACCGATTGAGGACGTTGAGCAGTTGCTGGATATCGAAGAAGTGCAGACCAGTGGTCGGCTCATCGAGGATATACAGGGTCTTGCCGGTATCGCGCTTACTCAGTTCTTTCGCCAGTTTCACTCGCTGAGCTTCACCGCCGGAAAGCGTGGTTGCTGCTTGTCCTAAGCGAATATAAGACAGGCCTACATCGATCAGAGTTTGCAGGCGGCGGGCCAGAGCCGGGATAGCATCGAAGAACTCACGGCCGTCCTCGACGGTCATCTCCAGCACTTCATGAATACTCTTGCCTTTGTACTTCACTTCCAGTGTTTCGCGGTTGTAGCGCTTGCCTTTACAGACGTCACAAGGGACGTAGATATCCGGCAGGAAGTGCATCTCTACCTTGATCACGCCGTCGCCCTGACAGGCTTCACAGCGACCGCCCTTGACGTTAAAGCTGAAACGGCCTGGCTTATAGCCACGGGAGCGGGCTTCCTGGGTGCCGGCAAACAGCTCCCGGATCGGTGTGAAGATACCGGTGTAGGTCGCCGGATTCGAACGCGGTGTACGACCGATCGGGCTCTGATCGATGTCGATCACCTTATCCAGCTCTTTCAGACCTTCGATAGCTTTATGCGGCGATGCATCCAGGGTGGTGGCTTTATTCAGCTCAGTGGCCGCAATCGGGTACAGAGTACTGTTAATCAGGGTCGATTTACCGGAACCGGAGACGCCGGTGATGCATGTCAGCAGCCCCAGTGGGATTTCCAGGTTGACGTCGTTCAGGTTGTTACCAGTAGCACCCAGTAGCTTCAGCCAGCGGCCATCCGGTTCGTGGCGTTTTGCCGGTATTTCGATCTTACGACGACCAGACAGGTAATCGGCAGTCATCGACTGCTTCGATTTCATCAGTTGTTTCGGTGTACCCTGGGCAACAATCTCACCACCGTGTACGCCTGCCCCCGGGCCGATATCGATAACATAGTCTGCCAGACGGATCGCGTCTTCATCGTGCTCAACCACGATCACTGTATTGCCAAGGTCCCGCAGATGAATCAGGGTATTAAGCAGGCGCTCGTTATCTCGCTGGTGCAAGCCGATGGACGGTTCGTCCAGAATGTACATGACACCAACCAGACCGGCACCGATCTGGCTCGCCAGACGAATACGTTGTGCTTCACCGCCTGATAGCGTTTCTGCGCTACGCTCAAGCGACAAGTAATCAAGCCCGACATTGACCAGAAACTCCAGTCGCAGACGGATCTCTTTGAGAATCTTCTCGGCGATCTCGCCCTGCTTACCGGTCAGGTGCAGTGAATCAAAATATTCACAGCTGTCACCGATGGACAGGCGCACAATATCCGGCAGGGTCTTCTCATCAATATAGACGTGGCGCGCATCCCGGCGCAGACGGCTGCCGTGACAGGCTGGACACTCCTGCATATTGATATATTTGGCCAGATCCTCGCGCACCATATCGGATTCGGTTTCCCGGTAGCGGCGCTCCAGATTATTCAGCACGCCCTCAAATGGATGCGACTTGCTGATAATATCGCCGCGATCATTCAGGTAGCGGAATGCCACACTTTCACGGCCGCTGCCATAGAGTACTGCTTTCTGTTGTTTGGTGGTCAGTTCACCAAACGGTGTATCCATATCGAAGTCGTAGTGCTCGGCAACCGCTTTCAGCTGCTGATAATAGTACAGCGCTCGACGATCCCAGCCGCGGATTGCGCCTTCAGACAGAGTCAGGGTCGGGTCGCTGACCACCTTGGCCGGGTCGAAGAACTGCTTTACTCCCAGGCCGTCACAGGAAGAGCAGGCACCATGGGGGTTGTTGAACGAGAACATGCGCGGTTCCAGTTCCTGAATGCTGTGACCACACTCCGGGCAGGCAAAGCGGGCGGAGAACACCAGATCTTCGCCGTCGCCGTCCATATAGCTGATACGGGCGACACCGTCGGTCATATTCAGTGCGGTTTCAAAAGATTCGGCCAGACGAATCTGCAGATCATCACGAACTTTGAAGCGGTCGACGACTGCTTCAATATCATGCTTCTTGTTCTTATCCAGCTCCGGAATACTGTCGATATCCACCACGATGCCATCAACGCGGGCGCGGACAAAGCCCTGAGCTTTCAGTTCATTAATAGTATGTAAGTGCTCACCTTTACGGCCCTGAATCACCGGTGCCAGTAGCATCAGCTTGGTGCCTTCGGGCAGCTCCAGTACCTGATCCACCATCTGGCTGACTGTCTGTGCCGCCAGTGGCAGATCGTGATCAGGACAGCGTGGCTCACCGGCGCGGGCAAATAACAGACGCAGGTAATCATAGATCTCGGTAATAGTGCCCACAGTAGAGCGAGGGTTGTGAGAAGTCGACTTCTGTTCAATGGAGATTGCCGGTGACAGGCCTTCGATGTGATCAACATCGGGCTTTTCCATCATCGACAGGAACTGGCGGGCATAGGTGGAAAGTGATTCCACATAGCGGCGTTGGCCTTCGGCGTACAGAGTATCAAACGCCAGTGAAGACTTGCCCGAACCGGACAGGCCGGTAATGACGACCAGCTTATCCCGTGGGATTTCCAGATCGATATTCTTCAGATTGTGGGTTCTGGCGCCACGTACCAGTATCTTATCCATCGATGCTTCCGAGTCTGATGCAAAAGGAGAGATTATAAAGCCTTATGTACGTTACAGACACCAGAACCGGATGATATTTTCAGCGCTATATTGAGGATAAAAACCGGGATATTTATGGTATGCTCATTGGTTACAAAAATGGCTGCCTGAAATCTGTAAATGGGGGCAGTTAAGCAACAGAATACTGGAGAATTCAATGGCGTCGCGCGGTGTTAACAAAGTGATCCTGGTGGGTAACCTGGGGAACGATCCGGAAACAAAATACATGCCTAGCGGTAATGCGGTAACCAACATCACCGTGGCAACTTCTGAATCATGGAAAGATAAGCAGACCGGTCAGCAGCAGGAGCGTACTGAGTGGCACCGTGTGGTTTTCTTTAACCGTCTGGCTGAGATCGCTGGTGAGTACCTGCGTAAGGGCTCCAAGGTCTATCTGGAAGGTTCCCTGCGTACCCGTAAGTGGCAGGATCAGCAGGGTCAGGACCGCTACACGACTGAAATCGTTGCCAGTGAGATGCAGATGCTGGACAGCCGTGGTGGTGATTCCGGTGGCTACCAGCAGCAGGGCGGTTATCAACAGCAGCAAGCGCCTCAGGCGGCTCCACAGCAACAGTACCAGCAGCAGGCACCGCAACAGCAGTATCAGCCACAGCAGCAGGCGCCACAGCAAGCACCGCAGCAGGCGCCTCAGTCAGCACCGGCGTCACAACCAGCGCCTGGTCTGGATGATTTTGATGACGATATCCCGTTCTGAAACTGGATTGCCTGTTTAGAAGCCTCGCCTTTGCGAGGCTTTTTTATGTCCGGATGGTGTTGGAATTGTCCCTTAAAAAAGCCCAGCGTGGCCAGGCTTTGGGCAGGTGCTGGGTCAGGTTTTCAGTGATAATGCAGCCCCTTTGAGTTGCTCTGACATAGAGCAGACCTCTGATGCCAGATTGTTGGACTCGCTGGCTTTGTTCTGCACCTGAATATTGGAACCGTTAATGGTTTCCATATCCATGCTGATATTGTCTGATACCGCGCTTTGCTCTTCCACAGCGGCAGCCACCTGATAGTTCATATCCGAGATCTCGCCGACCGAGGCGGCGGCTTTGTTCAGCATTTCCTGCGTTGCTTCGGCGGTAGCGATGGTTTTCTCGCTTTTTATTTGTCCGGCTTCCATCATCTCTACCACTTTCGCTGAGCGAGCCTGAAGTTTGGAAATCACGGTATCAATTTCGGTTGTAGCGCTCTGACTGCGCTGCGCCAGCGAGCGAACTTCATCAGCAACGACGGCAAAGCCGCGTCCCTGCTCGCCGGCACGGGCCGCTTCAATTGCGGCATTCAGTGCCAGCAGGTTAGTTTGTTCGGCGATCCCGCGGATAATATCCAGCGTTTTGCCGATATCGGCGGTATCCACGGCCAGTTTATCGACCATCTCTTTGGCTTCATTTTGCTGCTCGATCAGATCCAGCGTGGTGCTGATACTCTCTTTAACCTTCTCATAGCTATCCATCGTCAGTGCTTTCGCCTCACCGGATACATCCGCTGCCCGAGAGGTGTTCTGGGCGATTTCGCCGATGGTGCTGCTCATCTGGGTAACCGCAGCAACCACCGAGTTGATTTTGTCGCTCTGTTGATTGAGCTGCGACTGACTGGTATTGGACAGGCTGGCGGTTTTATCTGAGATGCTGGCAAGTTGTGCCGATGACTGCTGAAACTGACCGATAGTTTCTCTGATCATGGCAAAAAACTGGTTCAGGCTGTTGATGAAAATTTCATCGTCTTTTGATTGCCGTTTCATATGTGCAAGCTGAATCGTCAGATCACGGTCTGCTGCGGCATGTTGAACCATGCTGCGGATTTGATTGGCCAGCACAAATTGTGAATTCAGTCTGAGTGAGAAAAAAATCAGGATAGCGGACTCAGCTATCACAAAGAACGCATGAGTAAAGAATGTAGGCCAGTCGCAGGTCTGGCCATAAACCATGTAAGGGATGCCGGCAAAGTCGTAGTTTGCCAGTTGCAGTGGCACACTGACCAGGTGGTGAACAGCAATGGTGCCTGCTGCTACCACAATCACCCGCCAGTCACGCCAGATGATCAGAAAGGCCAACACCGCAAAAATATGAAAGTGCATTTCCAGCCGTCCCATCTGCTGCATGATCAGCACCATGGACATCACCATAAAGCCTGCCGCCAGCACTGCGCGGCAGAAAAAAGAGCCTTTACTTGTTTTGTAGGCGATCGCACCGGCTAGGACCGTGAGTGTTGCGGGAATTGCCCCATGCAGGTGAGTGCCGTAACCGGCGGGTACCAGAAAATAGATAAAAGGAAGGTGTAAGGCCAGTATGGTCAGCATGAATTTATCCGACCATGCGGCGTCCTTGCGCGCGGCATTCTCCACCCAGAGTTGGTTATTTGTGTCTGTCATTTGGCTGTCCTGCTCTGTGTCAGTGTGTGTATATCCTGGGCAATTAAGGCTGCGTCAGGTTTTGTGTAGATAACTGCGCCATCCAGATCAGGATGAAACAGATAGATATAGTCGGTATGGGCGATATCGCCACCAGCTTTGCTGATATTCAGTCTCAGCTCGGCAATGATCTTCTGCATAGCAGCAGAATCAGTGATGCGAAGGCCGATAAAGCTGCTGTCGAAATGATCTAAGAAAACTTTCAGTCGCTCAGGTGTATCGTAGTCAGGATCAATGGTTAGCATGGCGAAGTTGGATGGCGTCGCTAGCTGGCTTTTCAGCTGTGTGAAAAATGCCATGGTAATCGGACAGCTCAGATTACAGGCGGTGAAGCCGGTGGTTACGAATAGCGGTTGTTGCATCAGATCCTGCCATTCAACCGATTCATTATGCTGGTTTACTATGCCTTTGGCTTGCGGCATAAAAGCGGTCTGGAAACCGTTCAGATCAGCTCTGCCGAGCAGCTGATTGATCATACTGTTGGCCGGCAGATAGGTGAAAAGTACCGCTATTAAGATAAGCAGGATTGCGCCTATGGCACTGAGATTAGATCTTATAGCAGGCAAGATTACTGCATTCCCTGATTGCTTTAATATGCTATTGGTAACATTTGCATAAGCTTATATGCAAGAAAATAGAATCTCGATTTGAGTATTTGGCTGAAAAAAATAAATTGATAAAAAGTTCTTTTATTTCATTGTCTTATGGGTTGTTTTTTTGGATTGGTTTTGATTGGCATCTGGTGATGAAATCTGGCTGTTTCGTGAGTAATCCAAGCCGATTCGTGAATTGGGTATTGAGCATTAGAAGGGCTCTGATAAAGCGGGCGAGTAATTCAGAGTAAGCGCACAAAGTAGGATGTATTTTTAACCCATGGCGGCTGTGCTGTTTAAATCGTCGCCTGGGCTTCAAGAATTAGCCAATTACAGAACAGTTCTCTATGCTGAGCTGAACTATCTCTTCAATGAATTCGGAACTAAACAGCGGCCTTGGAAACTTTATATTACAAGTTACAACAATTTGATCCCGGTATTGTCTGGCTGGACAGGCAGAACAGGGTGACGGCGATGAATTCGGTGGCGATGGAGGTGCTTGGGAGTTTGCAGGATAGCCCTCTGGGTGAAGAAATTATCCAGTTTCACCCCAAGAAGAGTCGCGCCAAGATTCGGATGTTATTAGACGGTTCCGAGTGTCCGCTGGATTCACCGCCCCCGATATCAATGATGATTAATGCTATTGACCGTTTGCTGATGATTAAGGTCAGTAAGATGCTTGGCGAAGGTGGAGCTATGGGAACCTGTATGGTGTTCTATGATCTCACGGATCTGGCAACCGACGGGAATAGCAGTGCCTCTGTGACTGGTAATCGGTTCGCAATCAGTAAGATACCCGTCTATAAAAATAAGCGGATTATCCTGGTCGATCTGAAGGATGTGATCTGCATTAAAGCTGAAGGGCATTACTGTTCACTGTACACAGAGGATAATGAATATCTGTGTAACTTGTCACTTTCTGATCTCGAGTCTGCGTTATCCATTGCGAGCTTCGCCCGCGTTCATCGCAGCTATATTGCCAATCTTGATAAAATTTGTGAGATTGAACGTAATGATAAGAAAATGGTGCTGAAGGCAGGCGGAGATAATGAAGTGTCTATACCGGTCAGCCTGAACTATCAGTCTGTTATCAAGAAATATTTCAGTCTTTCCTGAGTCTCGCGCATCGAAAGGGGATTGAACCAGAAGTTTCAGATCAGAGATTCTCCAGACCCCGGAGGATGTGGTATCTTTTGGCTATTACCGCTAACGCGGCCGCTTTACTTCTTCAGTAGGTCTTAGTCAGTAAGTCTTAGTCAGTAGGAGCTAGTTTCACGCAATGCAGGATTTCCTGAGCACCCCGGCCAAAATTCTGATCACTGGCGCTGATGGCCAGATCGGTCGTTTTCTCTATCAGGCGGCCAGCGCCGATGCATTTTTCAATGTTGTTGCCTATTCTGACGCGGAGCTGGATATCAGTAATCCTGATCAGGTACAGGTGGCGTTGGATGAGCATCTGCCCGATTATGTGATTAACACCACCGGTTTTAATGCAGTGGATCGGGCAGAAGAGGAATCCGGTCGTTGTTTTGCGTTGAATGCTGATGCGGTCGAGATTTTAGGCCGCGCCTGCGGAGAGTTATCCATTCCGCTGGTTCATCTGTCGTCTGATTATGTTTTTGATGGCCACTATGCCAGTGGTTACAAAGAAGATGATCAGCCTACGCCGCTGGGTCTCTATGGAGAAAGTAAGTGGCAGGGTGAAGAGCGTCTGCGGGCAGTGCTGCCACAGCACATTATTCTGCGGGTCAGCTGGGTGTTCAGTACCATTGGCGATAACTTTATGCGTCGGGCGCTGCAGCAAGCCCGGGAGCAGCAGTCTATCAGTGCTGTTGATGACCGTCGGGGTTGTCCGACCTCTGCCGCGGATATTGCCCGGGTTATTATTGCGATGCTGAAGCAGATACATAACGGCGCGGACAACTGGGGCACTTATCATTACTGTGGTGCTGAGGTGACTTCCCGTTATGGCTTTACTGAAGCGGTTCTGGCTGCCGCAGGTCAGTATGAAAAGCTGGCGGCAGAAACTCTGGAGCCCATCAGCTCTTCAGAGCTGTGCAGTGATGCAGAGCGTCCTGCTTCATCGGTTCTGGTCTGTAACAAACTGTTGAATGCCTTCGGGATCCGTCAGATCCCCTGGCGTAATGAACTGATCGCAATGATCCGGTTGCAGTATCAGGAGCAGTCTCAGCAGGAAACTGAGACTGCTTAGTCCGCCAGTCTGTTATACCAGCCAGGGCCATGGATAATGGGCTCTGGCAACCCAGACAATATAGAGGGCCGATGCCAGTGCCAGAACCAGTGCAACGGTGCGTATTGTCTTATTCTTGCCGCGTTTCAGCGCGATAGTACCTAATCCGATATACCCCAAAAGAGCCAGAACTTTCGCTGTTAACCAGCCGTGAGTCAGTGGATACTGTTGTATAATCAGTGTCAGTGCAATGGCGCTGGCGAGCAACAGAGTATCAACAATGTGTGGCACAATCCTGACCCAGCGTTGATGCAGTTTCTGTGAATCGGTCAGCATCCAGAAGCCGCGTACTGAGAAGAACAGAATACTGATCAGTGCGCAGGTCATATGAAAATGTTTCAGTGCCAGATACATGGAAATGTGTTCCCCTTAATATTTATCAAATATCCGATTAAAATGATCAGGTATATTTTTGCCGATGTGGCCGTTGGATACCAGTAATTCCTGAGTCAGAGCAGTATGTCAGAACAGCACCATAACAGCAGTCCGACCGAGTTAGTCGATCGTTTTGGTCGCAAGGTTGAATATGTCCGTCTTTCGGTAACCGATCGATGCGATTTTCGCTGTGTCTACTGCATGGCAGAAGAGATGCAGTTCTTGCCGCGTAATGAAGTGTTGTCACTGGAAGAGATCTATCTTGTCTCCCGTGCCTTTGTGGAGCTGGGTGTTAACAAGTTACGTCTGACCGGTGGTGAGCCATTGGTCAGAAAGGGCATTCTGCAGTTAGTTGAACAACTGGGCGAACTGCCGACTGAGTTGCTGATCACTACCAATGGTTCACAGTTGCCTCGTATGGCTCATGACCTGAAGCGTTTCGGCGTTGATCGACTGAATATCAGTCTGGATAGTCTGCAGTCCGAGAAATTCCGTCGCCTTACCCGTACCGGTAAACTGGATCAGGTGCTGGCGGGAATTGATGCCGCACTGGATGCAGGCTTTGAACGTATCAAGCTCAATGCGGTGGTACTGAAAGGTCGCAATGATGATGAAGTTGTCGATCTGGTGGAGTTTGCCCGGGGCAAAGGGATCGATATTACCTTCATCGAAGAGATGCCGCTGGGCTCAATTACCGAGCATGACCGGGCTGAGGCTTACTGTTCCAGTGATGAAATACTGGCGATGCTGTCTCAGCAGTATGAGATGATCGCCTCGACTGAAAAAACCGGTGGTCCTTCCCGTTATTACCGTATGGCGGATAGCCAGAGCCGGGTCGGTTTTATCTCTCCCCACAGTCATAACTTCTGCAGCGAGTGTAATCGGGTGCGGATGACCGTTGAAGGGCGTCTGTTGCTCTGTCTGGGCAATGAGCACTCGATGGATCTGCGTCAGGTGATGCGAGAGCATCCGGGCGATATTGAATTACTGAAGCAGCACCTGATTCAGGCGATGGATCTTAAGCCTGAGCAGCATCATTTTGATCTGAATGAAGATGAACCGCAGATCGTGCGTTTTATGAATATGACTGGCGGTTGATCAGAGTAAAGAAACTCTGTGATTCTGCGCTGAAATTATTCCCATCTCCCTGTAAAATACCCGCCTTTGATTATGCCAGTTCCCAGGAGACATAATGGTCGACAGCGCCAACAATGACCCGTATCAGAATATCCGCCCTTACAATGATAATGAGGTGCGCGATACGCTAAACCGTCTGTTGCGGGATGACGAGCTGATCTCGGCTATTACCCGATACCAGTTTCCGAATATGGCGGGCCCTCTGGGATGGCTGCTGAAGCCTGCTGTGCGTATTTTCCTGGCACAGAAAGTTGACGATATTAATAGCATTCAGGATTTTCAGAATCTGGTTGCTGGCTATATGGCGAAGATGATCGCCCGCTCTACTACGCGTCTGACTTGCAGCGGTATTGAGAATCTGGAGCACGACGAAGCCTACCTGTTCGTATCCAATCACCGTGATATTGCGATGGATCCGGCGTTTGTGAACTGGGTGCTGTACCAGAATAAGATGGACACTGTACGTATCGCCATCGGCGATAACCTCCTGCGCAAGCCATACGTGTCGGATCTGATGCGTCTGAATAAGAGTTTTATTGTTAACCGTTCAGCAAAAGGGCGGGAAGTACTGACGGCGCTGGGGCAGTTGTCCGCCTATATCGATCACTCGCTGGTGCAGGATGAGTCCAATGTCTGGATCGCTCAGCGTGAAGGTCGTGCCAAAGATGGCAACGATCAGACCGATCCTGCGATTCTGAAGATGTTCTATATGGCACACCGCAAGCAGCGCAGTTTTGAAGAGTTTCTGGAGCGAGCGAAGATCGTGCCGGTGTCGATCTCCTATGAGTACGATCCATGCGATAAGGCGAAAGCGCAGGAGCTTTATGCCAAAGCGCAGGATGGCGATTACGAGAAGTCTCAGTTCGAGGATATCGAGAGCATTGTACAGGGCATTACCGGCAATAAAGGTCATGTACATCTGGCCTTCGGTGAAGTGATCACCGGGATTGATAACCCGGATGAACTGGCTGCAGAGATCGATCGTCAGATTATTAATAACTACTACCTTCACCCTTCCAATCTGATTGCAGCGGGTCAGACCTCCGATGAGGTAACGGCCCAGCATAAAGCAGATTTCGAGCAGCGTATGGCTGATATGGGTGAAGGCAGTGCTGAGATTCTGCGTCAGATGTACGCGAATCCGGTACTCAACCGTAACAAACCACAGGAGGCCGCATGAGCCGATTGACCCACCTGGATGAGAACGGCCATGCCAACATGGTCGATGTATCTGAAAAGGCTGTCACTTCACGGGAAGCTACTGCCCAGGCGGTGGTGACAATGACTCCTGAAACCCTGCATATGATCACTGCCGGTGAGCATAAAAAGGGTGATGTGCTTGCGGTGGCCCGTATCGCGGGTATTCAGGCGGCGAAACGCTGTTCGGATCTGATCCCGCTATGTCATCCGCTGATGCTGAGTAAGGTCAGCGTTGAGCTGACACCGCAACCGGAAACCAACTCTGTGCTGATTACGGCGACCTGCAAGCTGGCCGGCCAGACCGGCGTGGAGATGGAAGCGCTGACCGCTGCTTCGGTGGCAGGTCTGACAATTTACGATATGTGTAAAGCAGTCGATAAAGGGATGGTCATCTCTGACGTGAAGCTGCTGGAAAAGCTCGGTGGCAAGAGCGGCCACTGGACTGCAGATTCCGAATAAGGCACGGGATACAGGACGTTATGAATCAGAAACCTTCGGCGTTGCTCTATATTCGCGCAACACTGTTTTATGCGGGCTTTTACCCGGTTACCTTTATCTATGCCGCTTTCTGCATTCTGGTGGGTTGGGCATTACCGTTTAAGGCGCGTTTTAAGCTGTTTACCGTTGCCAACTTTTTCTACATGTTCTGGTTGCGGTTGTGTTGTGGTCTGAAGTTCCGGGTGGAAGGTCGTGAGTATCTGCAGCAGTCCCGCTCTTATGTGCTGGTGGCTAATCATTCCAGTGAGTGGGAAACCCTGTTTCTGCAGACACTGATCCGTCCGCAAAGTGCAGTATTGAAGAAAGAGCTGCTGAGCATCCCGTTCTTTGGTTGGGCGCTGGGTATGCTGCAACCGATTGCGCTGGATCGCAGTAAGCGTCGGGGAGCGCTGAAGCAGTTGCTGACCCAGGGTAAAGAGCGGCTGCAGGATGATATCAATGTGGTGATCTTTCCTCAGGGTACCCGGGTCGAAAATGGCAAACTGGGTAAGTTTAACAAGGGCGGAGCGATGCTGGCAGCCAGTGATAAAGCGCCAATTATCCCGTTGGTGCACGATGCGGGCCTGTTCTGGCCAAGTAAGAGCTATGTGAAGTATCCAGGCACGATCACGGTTCGTATCGGTCAGCCTGTGGATACATCGGAGCTGTCTGTGGATGAGATTCATGATGCGTCTGCCGGTTGGATTGAGCGACAGATGCAGGAAATGAACCTGCTGAAACAAGAGGCTTGAGGCTGCAATCAGGCTGAATATATTTCAGCAATACGGATACAAAAAAACACAGCCACAGGGCTGTGTTTTTTATTGAAGTGCAGAGTCTGATCTGGCGCTATCTCTACAGATCGTTAATTTCCCGGTTAAACTGATAGCGCTTGGATGTTACGTAACCTTCCATTTTTCTGAGCTTTTTATCCAGAGCCTGCAGGCGCTCATGGATATCCCGCAGTCGCTGTCCCGCAGGTTTCTGATAGTTGAATGGATTGCGGTCCTGCTTTGTTTGTTGTTCGGTTTGTTCATGTTCATAGGTCCGCTCAGCCGGACGCTTAGCCAGAAGGAAGATCCCGGCGATATAAGCGATCACAAACAGCTGGGTAACAAAGATAAACAAACTGATAGCGATAAGGCGTGCAACCCAGACCGGGATATTGAAATAGTCCGCCAGGCCTGCGCAAATACCTGCCAGCATGGCTCGCTTGGGATTGCGGTACAGATCACGGTTGTAGCCGTTAGCTTTATTGGCACTGTTGTTCTGCATAATGTTCTCCTTGGTCCGGCTTCAGGACTGATCCCGTTGCCAGCCCTGATGCTGATTGTCGAGAATGCGTTCCAGTGTGTGAATGCGCTGCTCGAGGCCCTCGATAGTGCCGGCCATCTGCTCCAGCAGCTGCTCCTCATCCTGTGATAGTCCTTGTCTGGACTTATGCTTGCTCCAGTAGTGCAGGATCAGCCACAGGGGCGCAACGATGGTGAGAAACACCACCGAAGGCACGAAAAAAAATAGTGTTGCACTCATATGCACGTTGCCTATTCAGCTTTATCGTTCATTTTGCTTTTGATGGCGTCCAGTTCCTGCTGAATGTCATCAGCTACCGCCAGATCGTTGATCTCATCGGCCAGGTTGGCTTTATGGCCTTTGCCCATATCATAGGATTCAACCTGTCCTTCCAGATCATCCAGCCGGCGCTCGTATTGCTCAAATTTATCAAACGCCCGGTTCAGTGTTTCCCGGTTGCTCTGCTTGCGAATCTCCAGGCGGGATTTGCCTGTTTGCTCCCGGATCAGCAGCTCTTTCTGTTTTGCTTTGGCAGATTCCAGCTTGCTTTGTAGCTGGCCAATCTCATCATTGAGAATCTCCAGCTGCTCATTCAGCAGTGACAATTCCTGATCGCCAGCTTCAGCTGCATCTTCGACTTTGCGTTTCTCCAGCAATGCGCCTTTGGCCAGGTCTTCACGGCCTTTGCTGATCGCCAGCTCGGTTTTCTTCAGCCAGTCTCTGGCTTCTTCGTGCAGCAGTTCAATGCGGCGCTGAAGCTCTTTTTTGTCCGCAATTAGCTTAGCTGAAGTCGTGCGGACTTCAATCAGGGTGTCTTCCATCTCCTGAATCATCTGGCGGATCATCTTCTTAGGATCTTCGGCGCGATCCAGCAGGGAAGTAATGTTGGAATTCACGATATCCTGAAAACGAGAAAAAATACCCATGATGGTCTCCTGTTAGATGAATATGTTTCTTTGTTTCTCCCTATGGATATAGCCAGTACCGTGCCAGAATTGATATTTATCTTATAACTTTATGTTTTTAATGGGTTTTTAGACTTTTGCTATATTTGGGTTTGAATCTGGTTTGGTTAATAAATACACTTTATAGCTAATAAAGCTATTAGTTGAGGTTAAATAAGCTAAATGGATATGCCCGCCATTATCGGTGAGTCTGACAGTTTCGACGCTGCGTTAGAGCAGTTGAGTCTGGTCGCGCCGCTCAATAAGCCTGTGCTGGTGGTCGGTGAGCGAGGCACAGGTAAAGAGCTGATGGCCCAGCGACTGCATTATCTGTCCAGACGCTGGGATAAGCCGTTTATCAAGCTCAATTGTGCGGCGCTGAGCGAGTCGCTGCTTGAATCGGCTCTGTTTGGTCATGAGGCGGGAGCCTTTACCGGCGCGACCCGGCAGGTAAAGGGCTGCTTTGAGCGAGCCCATGAAGGGACGCTGTTTCTGGATGAGCTCGCCACGGCCTCAACCCGGGTGCAGGAGAAGCTGTTGAGGGCGATTGAGTATGGCGAGCTGGAGCGGCTCGGTGGGCAGCAGACGTTACGTGTCGATGTGCGTGTCGTGGCGGCCACCAATGCCGATCTGCCTGCTTTAGCAGAGCGGGGCGAGTTCCGGGCAGATCTGTTGGATCGTCTGGCGTTCGATGTACTGCATCTACCGCCCCTGAGGATGCGTGATGGCGATATACTGCTGCTGGCTGAGAGTTTTGCTATGGCGATGTGCCGGGAGCTGGACTGGCCGGTGTTTGCAGGTTTCACTCAGGCCGCAGTCAATGATCTGCTGAGATATCACTGGCCCGGCAATATCCGTGAACTGAAGAATGTTATTGAACGCAGTCTCTATCGGCATGTGGATGCAGAGTCTGCGCTGGATAGTATTATTATTGATCCTTTCCGGGTGCCCTGGGAGGATTCAGTCGCTGAGCAGGCTGTATCAGAACCGGTTTCAGCGGCAGTTGAAATGCCACCGATATCAGAAAATGTAGCGGGTAATATCAAGCAGCAGGTGGCGGAGTTTGAATCCGGCCTGCTGAAGCAGGCGTTGCAACAGCACAACTATCATCAGAAGCATACTGCGGAGTACCTGGGGCTGACTTACCATCAGTTGCGGGCCTATCTGCGGAAGTACCCGCAGTTGCTAGAGCGTTAATGATAAGACGACTATCAGATCGAAATTCAGGCACAAAAAAACGGGACACAAGGTCCCGTTTTTTATCAGCGGTAAGCGCTTAGTCTGCCATCTTCTGGAATACCAGAGTGGAGTTGGTGCCGCCAAAGCCGAAGCTGTTGGACATAACACGCTGCAGATCAACACCGTCGCGACGCTCAGTCACAACAGGCATGCCTTCTGCGGCAGGATCCAGCTCTTCGATGTTAGCCGATGCGCAGATGAAATCGTTTTCCATCATCAGCAGGCTGTAGATCGCTTCCTGAACACCGGTTGCCCCCAGAGAGTGTCCCGTCAGAGACTTGGTAGAGCTTACCGGTGGCATTTCATCACCGAAGGTTTCTTTCATCGCCTTCAGTTCCTGAATGTCGCCAGCAGGAGTAGAGGTACCGTGAGAGTTGATGTAGTCGATGCTACCGTCAACAGTGCCCATTGCCTGCTGCATGCAGCGTACAGCGCCTTCACCGGATGGAGCAACCATGTCGTAACCGTCAGAGGTCGCGCCGTAGCCAACCAGTTCCGCGTAGATTTTTGCGCCACGGGCTTTCGCGTGCTCGTAGTCTTCCAGTACCAGCATGCCACCACCGCCTGCGATTACGAAACCGTCACGGTTAGCGTCATAGGCACGGGATGCTTTCTCAGGCGTTTCATTGTACTTGGTAGACAGTGCGCCCATCGCATCAAACATAACACTCAGGGACCAGTGCAGCTCTTCACCGCCGCCAGCAAATACGATGTCCTGCTTACCCAGCTGGATCTGCTCCATCGCGTTACCGATACAGTGTGCGCTGGTCGCGCATGCGGAAGTGATTGAGTAGTTAACACCCTTGATCTTGAATGGCGTCGCCAGACAAGCCGATACGGTGCTGCCCATGGTGCGGGTTACGCGGTATGGACCAACACGGCGTACGCCTTTGTCGCGCAGAATGTCAGCGGTTTCAACGATATCAGCAGAAGATGCGCCGCCGGAGCCTGCAATCAGACCGGTGCGAACATTGGAAACCTGCTCTTCTGTCAGGCCTGCATCTTTGATCGCCTGTTCCATAGACAGGTAAGCGTATGCCGCAGCATCGCCCATGAAACGGACCAGTTTGCGGTCGATCAGATCGGTGTAATCCAGATCAACGCTGCCGGCAACGTGACTGCGGAAGCCCATTTCTTTGTACTCTTCCTGGAACTTGATGCCGGAGCGGCCCTCTTTCAGGGAGTCCAAGACGGTTTCTTTATCAGTACCCAGGCAGGAAACGATGCCCATTCCGGTAACAACGACGCGTCTCATAGGATGCCTCTCTTATAGTAATTCTGTGTTTGTATACGTTACAGCTGAGCGCTGCCCGCAGGCAGCGACTGATCAGAAGTTTTCGGTGGACGTGAACAGTCCGACACGAAGGTCTGTAGCGGTGTAGATTTCGCGACCATCAACAGAAACAGAGCCGTCAGCGATACCCATTACCAGCTTACGCTCGATAACGCGTTTCAGGTCGATACGGTAAGTCACTTTTTTGGACGTTGGCAGAATCTGACCGGTGAATTTAACTTCGCCGGAACCCAGAGCGCGACCGCGGCCTTTATTGCCACGCCAGCCCAGGAAGAAGCCAACCAGCTGCCACATAGCATCCAGGCCCAGGCAGCCTGGCATTACAGGGTCAGTTGGGAAGTGGCAGGCGAAGAACCACAGATCAGGATGGATATCCAGCTCCGCTTCGATATAGCCTTTGCCGAATTTACCACCTTCACCGGTGATCATAGTGATGCGATCCATCATCAGCATGTTGTCGATTGGCAGACGGGCATTGCCCTCGCCGAACATTTCGCCGTGACCGCACTGCAGAAGTTCTTCGCGATTGAATGAGGAAGGTCTTGTCATTGGAACTGTATATCCACTGTTTTTTTAGCCAAAATATCGCGCAATTATACCGGGTAAGTCGGTCAGTATCACGACTTGTATCAGCAAAAACGGCAAATTCAGGTGTTTAAGCGCACTTTTTCGGGGTTTTCAGACATATGCACAGTGACTTTTGGCACGATCGTTGGGCAGAGGGACGAATTGGTTTCCATTTGCCGGAGAGTAATCCATTACTGAAACGGGGGTGGTCGGCGTTGAATGCGCAGGGTGAAGGGCGTGTTCTTGTGCCTTTGTGCGGTAAAACGCTCGATATGCTCTGGCTGCGTGAACAGGGGCATGAGGTGCTTGGGGTAGAACTGAGTGAGCTGGCTTGTCAGGCGTTTTTTGATGAGCAGGAGGTTGTTGTAGAGAAGAGGGAGCGGGATGGTTTTCAGGTGCGCAGTGTGGATGGGCTGGATCTGTATTGTGGTGATTTCTTTGCGTTGCCTCAGCACTGTTATGACTCTGTTGCCTGGGTCTATGACCGTGCAGCGCTGGTGGCGTTTCCGCCGGAGATGCGTAAACAATATGTTCAGAGCCTGATTGAAAAGCTCCCTTCTTGTGTATCCATCCTGTTGATAACTCTCGAATTTGATGAGCTTCAGGGACCCCCGTTCTCGGTTAATGAAGCAGAAGTTCGGGAACTGTACGGTCAGCGTTTTGATATCGAGAAACTGTTTGTCGAACAGAGCGAAGGGAAAGGCGGGCGACTGGAAACCGAGACGATGTATGTGTTGAAAGATAGGGCGTGTGGCTAGAACGGAAGGCAAAGCCTTCCTCGCTCGACCGCATTGCAAGCAATGCTCGCTGGTGGCTCGAAAAAGCGAAAAGGCACCGCGGAGTATAAAGCATCACTCTAGTGAGGCACGCCCTCGTGCCGATTTGGTGTTGTGGGGGGCGGCTGGAACGCATTGCAAACAATGCTTGCGGTGGCTAGGAAAAGCGAAGAGCGGGCACTGGAATAATTAATCGCCGCGAGGGCGCGCCTCCCACAGGATTTTGTTGAGCTACGAGTCAATAACAAAAAAAACGCGCCCTTGGGCGCGTTCTTTTGTTTAACTTTTCCGCTTAACTGCGAGGTCGGCCAGTTGGATCATTGTGGCCTTGAATGATGTATCCGGCAGGGCGTCCAGGGCGGCGATTGCTTTATCCGCTTCAGCGTAGGCTGTATTTCGGGCGTAATCGATGGAGCCGGTGCTGTGGACAATTTCCATGATCGGTTGCAGATCATCCAGTCCGCCTTTGCGAATTGCCTGACGGATCAGTTGGCGTTGTTCGTCGCTGCCTTCGCGCATGGCGTGGATCAATGGCAGCGTTGCTTTGCCTTCAGCTAGGTCGTCGCCGACGTTTTTGCCCATCTCTTCGGCGGTGCTCAGGTAATCCATCACATCGTCGATAATCTGGAAGGCGATACCGATATGGCGGCCATACAGACGCAGCGCTTCACGTTCTTCTGAAGTGGCTTGCGCCAGAATAGCGCCGGATTCGGTGGCGGCTTCAAACAGCATCGCTGTTTTGCCCAGAATCACCTGCATGTAGGCATCTTCAGTTGTGTCCGGGTTCTTCGCATTCAGCAGCTGCAGAACCTCACCTTCGGCGATGATGTTGGTAGCGTTGGAGATTACCTCCATCACTTCCATGCTGCCGATCTCGACCATAATCTGAAAGGCGCGGGAATAAAGGAAGTCGCCAACCAGTACGCTGGGAGCGTTGCCCCACTTAGCGTTGGCGGTATCATTGCCACGACGCAGTTCGGAGTTATCGACAACATCATCATGCAGCAGTGTGGCGGTGTGAATAAATTCAATCACGGCTGCCAGAGAAACGTGCTGTTCGCCTTTATAATTGGCGGCGTTGGCTGCGAGCAATACCAGCAGTGGGCGGATGCGTTTACCGCCACTTTCGACAATGTAGTGACCAATCTTCTCAACCAGCGGTACGCCGGAGTGCAGATGGTTGATAATGTACTCATTGACCGCTTCAAATTGCGGCTCGATCGCAGGGTTCAACTGATGTGGCAGCATGGGAACAGATACTAATACTCAGAAAATGTATGGCGCATGCTAGGGGGTGCGTTTGCGGGTGTCAAGAAAGCACATCAAGACTGTTGAATAATACTTGAGTCCGGATTTGAGTTTCTATATAATCTCGCGCCCTAACCCATCCAAATTCGCTCCCTACAATAGGGCAGATAGCTGAAGCCCTTAGAAGTAGGCGTCTTAAACAGTAGCAGGGCGGGTTTTAAATCTGGAGATTAAAATGTACGCAGTAATTGTGAGCGGCGGTAAGCAGTACCGTGTTCAGGAAGGCCAAACTCTGAAGCTGGAAAAACTGGCTGCAGAAACGGGTTCCAACGTAGAATTCGATCGTGTTCTGCTGGTTGCTAACGGTGACGATGTAAAAATCGGCGCGCCAGTAGTTGAAGGTGCTAAGGTTGCAGCTGAGGTTGTAAGCCACGGTCGCGCTAAGAAAGTTCATATCATGAAGTTCAAGCGTCGTAAGCACCACATGAAGCAGATGGGTCACCGTCAGCACTACACCGAAGTTAAAATCACAGGCATCAGTGCCTAAGACTGTTTGATAGGAGAGTGACAAATGGCTCATAAGAAGGCAGCAGGTAGTACGCGTAACGGTCGCGATTCCGAGTCGAAACGCTTAGGTGTTAAGCGCTTCGGTGGTCAGGCAGTAGCAGCAGGTAACATCCTGGTTCGTCAGCGCGGTACTAAATTCCACGCTGGTGAAAACGTAGGTATGGGTAAAGACCATACTCTGTTTGCAACTGCAGACGGCGTTGTTAAGTTTGTTGTTAAAGGCCCGCAAAAGCGTAAATACATCACTGTAGAAACCGCTTAATCCGGCTTTTATGCTGAAAAAAGCTCCGCGGTGCGGGGCTTTTTTTGTTTGTGGGGAGCCTGTTGTTGCAAGTGCATCGGATCTTAAGTCTGAATAATGTGTGTGTTTGCAACAGCCGGTTCTGAGAAAGGCTAGAATTCCAGTATATCTGGAGGTGTATCGTGAAATTTGTAGATGAAGCCACAATTACCATTGAAGCCGGTAAGGGCGGTAATGGTTGTCTGAGCTTTCGACGTGAAAAGTTTGTCGCCAAAGGTGGGCCGGATGGCGGTGATGGCGGTGATGGTGGTTCGGTATTTGTTGAGGCGGATGAGTCTCTGAATACCCTGATCGACTACCGCTTTCAGCCGCGTTATAAGGCGGAGAATGGTCAGAACGGCATGAGCCGTAACTGTACCGGTGCCAAGGGCGAAGAGCTGGTTCTGAAAGTGCCGGTCGGTACCACGGTTGTGGATATCGATACTGATGAAGTGCTGGCTGATATGACCGAAGTGGGTCAGGTAGAGAAGATCGCCCAGGGCGGTTTCCACGGTCTTGGTAATACCCGCTTTAAGAGCAGTGTGAACCGCGCTCCGCGCCAGACCACCAATGGCAGTATGGGCGAAACCCGTAACGTTAAGCTGGAGCTGAAGGTGCTGGCGGATGTGGGTCTGCTGGGCTTGCCGAATGCTGGTAAATCAACTTTTATCCGTTCAGTTTCTGCCGCGAAGCCTAAAGTCGCGAACTACCCATTCACCACGCTGGTGCCGAATCTGGGTGTGGTGCGTACTGAGAAGCATCGTAGCTTTGTGATCGCCGATATTCCGGGGATTATTGAGGGTGCTGCAGAAGGTGCGGGTCTGGGTATCCGTTTCCTTAAGCATCTGG
Source organism: Amphritea sp. (assembly GCA_025800245.1). Lineage (GTDB taxonomy): Bacteria > Pseudomonadota > Gammaproteobacteria > Pseudomonadales > Balneatricaceae > Amphritea. Next base: position 21,994 of record JAOXSA010000206.1, read on the forward strand.
CGCGCAATCGCATTCTTCTGCATCTGGTTGATATGGCGCCGTGGGATGAAGTTACGCCGGGTGAATCGGCTCAGGTGATTGCCAGAGAGTTGGAGAAGTTCAGTCCGACGCTGGCGCAGCAGCCGCGTTGGCTGGTGCTGAATAAGCTGGATATGGTTCCGGAAGAGGAGCAGGAAGAGCGTTGTCAGGCGGTGGTTGATGCGCTGGGCTGGGAAGGTCCTGTGTACCGTATCTCTGCTATCAATAAGATGGGTACCCAGCAGTTGGTGCAGGATATTCAGCGTTTTCTTGATGAGCAGGCTGAAGCATTGGCTGAAGATCCGGAGCTGGTAGAAGAGCAGGCGGCTATGCGCCGTGCTATTGACCGCGAGGGTCGTGCCCGCATTGAGCAGATGCGTGATGAAATTCGTGCCAAGCGTCGCGGCGACGACGATTTTGATGACTTCGACGATGATGATTACGACGTTGAAGTGGAATATGTGAAGTACTGATCAATCAGTCCAGGTATAGAGAGACTCTGACGTGAGTGAAGCGCGTAATAAGCTGACAACTTCCCGCCGCTGGGTGGTTAAAATTGGTAGTGCGTTACTTACTAATGATGGTGAGGGGTTGGATCTCTCGGCGATTAGTCGCTGGGTGGATCAGCTGGCGCAGCTGCGCAGTGAAGGTGTTGAGATTGTGCTGGTATCCTCCGGCTCGATTGCTGAAGGCATTGTGCGACTGGGTTGGCAGGAGCGTCCTCATGAAATCTATAAATTACAGGCTGCGGCTGCCGTCGGTCAGATGGGTTTGGTGCAGGCGTATGAAACTAACTTCAAGCGTCATGATACTCATACGGCTCAGATCCTGCTTACCCATGAAGATCACTCTAACCGCAAGCGCTATCTGAATGCTCAGGCAACCCTGAAAACCCTGTTATCTGTGGGTGTGGTGCCTGTTGTTAATGAAAACGACACTGTGGTAACCAAAGAGATTCGCTTTGGTGATAACGATACTCTGGGGGCGCTGGTTGCAAACCTGGTAGAGGCGGATGCGCTGATTCTGCTGACTGATCAGAACGGTCTTTATACTGCTGATCCGCGCAGCAATCCGGATGCGACGCTGATCTCTGAAGCGATGGCGGGTGACAGCTCGTTGGATGCCATGGCAGGCGGTGGTGGTAAGCTGGGTCAGGGTGGTATGGCGACCAAGGTGCGTGCGGCCAAGCTGGCTGCCCGTTCCGGTGCTGTCACCGTGATTGCCAGTGGTCGTGAAGATGATGTGCTGCTCAAGCTGCGTAAAGCTGAAGATCTGGGTACGGTACTGGTGCCAGAACAATCGCCGATGGCTGCGCGTAAACAGTGGATTGCCGGTCATTTGCAGGCGCGGGGTACAGTTACGCTGGATGCGGGTGCGGTGAAGGCTCTGGTTGAGCGAGGTAAGAGCCTCTTGCCTGCTGGTGTTAAGGCGGTTACCGGGTCGTTCTCCCGTGGTGAGATGGTGGTGATCTCTGATGAGCAGGGGCATGTGATCGCTCGCGGTCTGGTGAACTACGGCATTGAAGATGCGCAGAAGATTATCGGTAAGCCGAGTTCGCAGATTGAGGCGCTGCTGGGATTTGTCGGTGAAGAAGAGTTGGTGCACCGGGATAATCTGGTGCTTGCTTGATATCAGGGCTGATATCAGGAATGGCAGACATAAAAAACCGGCGGAAGCCGGTTTTTTTATTGCTTGGTGCTAATCAGGGATTATGCAGCCAGCTTTTTGATTGCAGCGTTCAGGCGGCTCTTCTTACGTGCTACCTGGTTCTTGTTGTAAACGCCTTTAGTTACTGCGCTGTCCATTACTGGCTGAGCAGCAACGAAAGCTGCAGATGCAGCAGCGTGGTCACCGCTTTCGATAGCAGCAGCAACTTTTTTGATGTAAGTGCGAACCATAGAACGCAGGCTCGCGTTGTGTTGACGGCGCTTCTCGGCTTGGCGAGCGCGTTTACGGGATCCTGCGGAATTTGCCACGATCCGACTCCTTTTAACTGATACAGATTGATTAGCAGATGAAGAGCTGGCTTCTGGCGCTTAATCGGCGCTGTATAAGCATTGCACTACATCCAAATTTTTAAGACGCGAGATTATTCATGTTTGTAGCGCTGCTGTCAATAGATTGGTTGCGCTAATCGATACAGATTCTGTGCGTCGGGGGAGCATTTTCCCCCGGGAGTCGTTATCATTCAGCGCATTATACATACACTGTTCATGGAAAAGCCTGTGTCTGAGTCCCAAACCCCGTCATCCAAGCCTGCAGACAAAAGCCGGAGTCTGCTGCGTTCCAGTGCTGTAGTGGGCGTGATGACAATGCTTTCCCGGGTGTTGGGATTGGTACGTGACGTCGTGGTGGCCAATTATTTTGGGGCAGGCAGCAGTGCCGATGCTTTTTTTGTAGCGTTTAAAATCCCAAACTTTTTACGTCGCCTGTTTGCTGAGGGGGCTTTTTCTCAGGCCTTTGTACCGGTGTTATCCGAGTATCGCAGTCTGAAAGATCTTGCTGCAGTTAAGCAGTTGGTTGACCGGGTGGCGGGAAGTCTTGGTCTGGTGTTGATGCTGGTGACTGCGCTGGGCGTGGTTGGCGCGCCGGTACTGGCGGCGCTGTTTGCGCCGGGCTTCTATCTCAATGATCCGCTGCGATATGAGTTGGCTGTGGATATGTTGCGCCTGACCTTTCCGTATCTGTTCCTGATCTCCATGACCGCACTGGCGGGCAGTATCCTCAATAGCTATGAGCGTTTTGCTGTACCGGCTTTTACGCCCGTTTTGCTGAACCTTTCGTTGATCGGCGCAGCGATCTGGTTGCAGCCGGTATTTGATCAGCCGGTGATGGCGCTGGCGCTGGGGGTGCTGATTGCCGGCACCGCACAGCTACTGTTCCAGATGCCGTTTTTATGGCGCTTACGTCTGCTACCTACCCCTAAAGCTGATTTCAAACATGAGGGTGTAAAGCGGATCATGGTGCTGATGGTGCCAGCGTTGTTTGGTGTGTCGGTGAGCCAGATAAACCTGCTGCTGGATACGCTGTTGGCCTCCTTCCTGCAAACTGGCAGTGTGTCATGGTTATATTATTCTGACCGTCTGGCAGAGCTTCCTCTGGGTGTGTTCGGTATTGCTATTGCCACGGTGATTCTGCCAAGTCTGTCGCGTAAACATGCTGAAAAGAGTACTGAGCATTTTGCCCGTACACTGGATTGGGCGATGCGGATGGTATTGCTGATCGGTGTGCCGTCGGCGATGGCGTTGTTGGTACTGGCTGAGCCACTGATTGCAACACTGTTCCATTATGGCGAGATGGCTGATCGTGATGTAACCATGGCGGCGATGAGTCTGCGTGCGTATGCCTGTGGCTTGCTGGCCTTTATGCTGATCAAGGTGTTGGCGCCGGGTTATTTCTCCCGCCAGGATACCAAAACGCCGGTTAAGGTAGGCATTATCGCGATGGTGGTGAATATGGTGTTTAACCTGATTCTGATCTGGCCGCTGGCGCATGTCGGCTTAGCGCTGGCAACTACCCTGTCGGCGTTTCTTAATGCGGGCTTGCTGCTGCGTGGGTTGATTCGGGATGGCGTGTTCAGCTGGCAGCCTGGTTGGGGTAAGTTCGTTGTGCAGTTGTTGTTTGCGAATGGTGTAATGGTGGCGTTGCTGATCTGGTTGGCCGGTACGCCTGAGCAGTGGCTGGCGTATGATCTGTGGCAGCGAGTTATGCAGATGGCGCTGTTGGTGAGTGTCGGTATTGCAGCCTATGTCTTAGTAATGGTGGCGGGTGGTCTCAGGCCGCGGCATCTCAGGCACTGATAATCGCTGGTGATGCATGGCTTATCGGCGGTGAACTGGGGTATAATTCCGCGCTATTTTTGATTTATACGGGCTGAGGTGACATGGAACTGATTCGGGGTTTGCATAATCTGCGCGACAAGCATAAAGGCTGTGTTGCAACGATCGGCAACTTTGATGGTGTGCATCTTGGTCACCAGCAGGTTTTGCAGCAGGTCCTGAGAAAAGGCTCGGAGCTGAATCTGCCGACTGTAGTCATTATCTTTGAGCCGCAGCCTCGCGAGTTCTTCAGTGGCCATGATGCGCCGCCACGGCTGACACGCTTTGGTGAGAAAGTGCGCCTGTTGCAGAAGCAGGGTGTCGACCGGGTGTTGTGCCTGACCTTTAACGAGCGTTTGCGCTCGATGTCGGCTGATCAGTTTGTTGATGAGCTGTTGCTCAAAGGACTGGCAGTGAAGCACTTTGTGGTTGGCGATGACTTCCGCTTTGGCTGTGATCGCAGTGGTGATTACGCAATGCTGCGTAGCAGTGGCGAGCGCTATGGTTTTACTGTGGCGAATACCGAAACCTTTGATGTTGAAGGTGAGCGGGTTAGTAGCAGTCGTATCCGTAAGGCATTGCAGGCGAATAAGCTGGATCTGGCTGAACGATTGCTTGGCCGCCGTTACAGTGTGGCAGGTCGGGTGATGCACGGACAGAAGCTGGGGCGTCAGTTAGGTACACCCACTGCTAATGTGCGAATGCACCGTTTTGCCTGCCCGTTAGTGGGTGTTTATGCCGTTACTGCCACCGGTGAAGGTGTTAAGGCGCAGGGCGTCTGCAATGTCGGCATGCGTCCGACTGTGAACGGTACCCATCCGGTACTGGAAGCCCACTTATTTGATTTTAATGCCGACCTCTACGGTAAGTTGCTGAACGTAGAATTTCAGGCATTTATCCGTCCGGAGCAGAAGTTCGACGGGCTGGATAAACTCAAGCAACAGATTAACGATGATATTGAACAGGCCAGGGCATTTTTCCTGGCAGGTGCCGATCAGGCCAAATAACCGATCCAGAAGCGATTACAACAATGACCGATTATAAACCGACCCTGAACTTGCCAAATACCAAGTTCCCGATGCGCGGTAATCTGGCTCAGCGCGAGCCTCAGATGCTGAAACAGTGGCAGAAAATGGATCTGTACCAGAAGATTCGTGAAGTCAGTGCAGGTCGTGACAAGTTTATTCTGCATGATGGCCCGCCGTACGCCAACGGTGATATTCATATCGGTCATGCGGTTAACAAAATTCTGAAGGACATTATTGTTAAGTCCCGTACCCTGGCAGGCTTTGATGCGCCATACGTACCGGGTTGGGACTGTCACGGTCTGCCGATTGAGCACAATGTTGAGAAGAAGCACGGCAAGGCCGGCGTTAAGCTATCTTTTTCTGACTTCCGTAAGAAGTGCCGTGAATACGCTGCCCGCCAGGTTGATGGCCAGAAGAAAGACTTTATCCGTCTGGGTGTGCTGGGTGACTGGGACAAGCCGTATCTGACCATGAACTTTGAGACCGAAGCGAACATCATCCGTGCGCTGGGTCGTATCGCTGAAAATGGTCACCTGGTAAAAGGTTACAAGCCGGTTTACTGGAGTGTAGTAGGCGGTTCTGCCCTGGCGGAAGCGGAAGTTGAATATCAGGACAAGTTCTCGCTGGCGATCGATGTGCGTTTTGCGCCGGTTGATGAGACTGATTTCCTGAGTCGCTTTGACGATCTGTCCGGCGATGGCGCTGCGTCAGTGGTTATCTGGACCACCACGCCATGGACGCTGCCTGCGAACCAGGCGGTATCCCTGAATGCTGAGCTGGACTATGTACTGGTGCAGGCTAACGGTGAGCGTCTGCTGCTGGCTGAAGCACTGGTCGAAGATGCGATGCAACGTTACGGTATCGAAGAGTACAGTGTGGTTGGCCGTTGTAAGGGCGCTGCGCTGGAAAATCTGCCACTGCACCATCCGTTCTATGACAAGCAGGTGCCGGTGATTCTGGGCGATCACGTCACCACGGATGCCGGTACAGGCGCAGTTCATACTGCACCGGATCACGGTGTAGATGACTTCAATGTCGGCCGTGCGTACGGTATCGAAACCCTGAATCTGGTTGGTCCGGATGGCGTTTACACCGAGAATGCCGGTGAGTTTGCCGGTCAGCATGTCTACAAGGTTGAAGATGCTATCGTGGCGGCGCTGGAAGCTAATGATCGTCTGTTGCTGCAGAAAAAGTTTGAGCACAGTTATCCACACTGCTGGCGTACCAAAACGCCATTGATCTACCGTGCGACCCCACAGTGGTTTGTCAGCATGGAAGAGAAAGGTCTGAAGCAGGACGCACTGGATGCGATCAAGCAGGTTGAGTGGTTCCCGGGCTGGGGTCAGAATCGTATCGAGGCGATGGTTGAGCAGAGCCCTGACTGGTGTGTATCCCGTCAGCGTACCTGGGGTGTGCCGATTGCGCTGTTTGTAAACAAAACCACCGGTGAACTGCATCCTGAGACTGCGCGCCTGATTGAAGAAGTAGCGCTGAAAGTTGAGCAGACCGGTATCGATGCCTGGTTTGATCTGGACGCGGCTGAGCTGCTCGGAGATGAAGCCGATCAGTACGAAAAAGTACTGGATACGCTGGACGTATGGTTTGATTCCGGTGTGACTCATTACTCCGTTCTGGATCGTACTGAAGGTCTGGAGTTCCCGGCTGATATGTATCTGGAAGGTTCTGACCAGCACCGTGGTTGGTTCCAGTCTTCCCTGAAGACCAGTATCGCGATCAAGGGTTGCGCGCCTTACAAGCAGGTGCTGACTCACGGTTTCACCGTGGATGGCGAAGGCCGCAAGATGTCCAAGTCTGTGGGTAACGTGGTTTCACCGCAGGATGTGATGAACAAGTACGGCGCGGATATTCTGCGTCTGTGGGTTGCGGCAACCGATTTCAGCTCCGAGATGACTGTCTCCGATGAGATCCTCAAGCGAACTGCTGATGCGTACCGTCGTATCCGTAATACGGCGCGTTTCTTGCTGGCAAACCTGGAAGGCTTCAATCCTGAAACCGATATGGTTGCGCCGGAAGACATGGTCGCATTGGATCGCTGGGCGGTTGATCGCGCTGCGCGTCTGCAAGAAGAACTGACCGGTCACTATGATCAGTACCAGATGCTGCAGGTGTACCAGAAAGTATCGCACTTCTGTTCTCTGGATCTGGGTGGTTTCTATCTGGATATCATCAAGGACCGCCAGTACACCGCTAAAGCCGATTCTGTCGCGCGTCGCTCTTGTCAGACTGCGCTGTATCACATCGTTGAAGCGCTGGTGCGCTGGGTTGCGCCGATCCTCAGCTTCACTGCTGACGAGATCTGGGCAGAACTGCCGGGTGAGCGTGCGGAATCCGTACAGTTGGTGACCTGGTATGAAGATCTGGCGAAGCTGGATGATGCTGCAGGCATGGGTGCTGACTACTGGCAGCAGGTGCTGGCAGTGAAAACAGCGGTCAACAAAGAGCTGGAAAACCAGCGTAACGCTGGCAATATCGGTGGCAGCCTGGAAGCGGAAGTAACCCTGTACTGCAGCGATGAGCTGAAAGCACAACTGGATCAGTTGCAGGATGAGCTGCGTTTTGTGCTGATCACCTCTCAGGCGGAAGTGCGCAGTGCGGCGGATGCTGCTGATGCGGTTGCGACTGAACTGGATGGCCTCAGTGTTGCTGTGGCGAAAACAGGTCAGGCTAAGTGTGGCCGTTGCTGGCATCACCGCGAAGACGTGGGCAGTCACGCAGAGCATGAAGATCTGTGCAGTCGCTGTGTCGAAAACGTTGCCGGTGATGGCGAACAGCGTCTGTTTGCCTGATCTGTCGGGGATTTATTGTCGATGACTCAATCCCGAAGCGCACTGATATGGTTGTGGTTATCTGCGATCATTATCGTGCTGGATCTGGCGATTAAGTACTGGGCAGACGCAGTGCTGCCCTATGGTATTGCTCACCCTCAACTGCCGGTGTTTGATCTGACGCTGCTCTATAACAAAGGTGCAGCGTTCAGCTTTCTGGCAGGTGCTGGTGGCTGGCAGCGTTGGTTCTTTGCCGTGATCGCTATTGGCGTGAGTATCGTACTACTGGTCTGGCTGGCGCGTACGCAGCGTACACAGCGCTGGCTGGGCTGTAGTCTGGCGTTGGTGCTGGGCGGTGCGATCGGTAATCTGTATGACCGGATCGTGCACGGCTATGTGATTGACTATATCTCTCTGCACTATGATCAGTATTATTTTCCGGCGTTTAATCTCGCTGACGCGGCTATTACCGTCGGTGCGATCATGCTGATTATCGATATGTTATGGTTCTCAGGTAGCGAAAGCGCTGAAACCGAAAAATCTGAATAAAGGTTGACTATGTCTGAACAGATGATTGGTCCGGATTGTAAGGTAACCCTGCATTTTGCAATTAAGCTGGAAGACGGTCAGTTGATTGATTCCAACTTCGATGCTAACCCTGCCACGTTCACGGTGGGTGACGGTCAGCTGCTGGAAGGGTTTGAGAAAACCCTGCTGGGAATGAAGGCCGGCGATGAAGCTGTGATCGATATCAGCCCGGAGCAGGGGTTTGGTATGTCGAACCCAAATAATATGCAGCGTATTCCGCGTCAGCAGTTTGCTGATATGGATCTGGAGCCGGGGCTGGTGGTTTCATTTGCGGATGCCGGTAATGGCGAACTGCCGGGGGTTATCGTTGAGTTTGACGATAACAATGTGACAGTGGATTTTAATCATCCGCTGGCCGGAAAATCACTTAAGTTTGAAGTGCAGATCATCGAAGTGAGCTGCATCGCCTGAGGCTGTTAGTTGTAAAAGCCTCTGTGAACTGGTTAGAATGTAGCCAGTAATTAAGCGCTGTTGCTAAAAGATCCATGCCGGGATCAGCAGCAAGCGTCACAATCTAATCATCTGAAAGCAGGTTCGCCTGTTTTCCATCCAACGACAGGGATGTTGTATGAATCGTCAGGGACGGGATAGCAGTTTTTCTCTTTCCAGCAACACGGTATGTAGTTCTTCTGCAGGCCTGATGACGTCTGGTCGATGTCAGGCAGGCGTTACGCTTATCGAAGTTCTGGTTACCTTATTGCTTGTTTCCATTGGTCTTGTGGGCTCTCTGGCGATGCAGGCCAGAGCGATGCAGGATAATCAAAGTGCTTTCTATCGCTCCCAGGCAGTCAATATGGCGACCGATCTTGCCGACCGAGTCCGCCTTAACCCTCAGGCTGCAAGGGCTGATAATTATACGGTCAACACCAATTCCCAGCCTCAGAACTTCAATCTGGATGGTCGCGAAACCCCGTCTCAGCGACTGGCAAAAAATGATCTGCGCAGTTGGCTGACCTGGGTGCAGGCGAGCCTGCCTCTGGCGCGAGGGCAGGTAAGACGGAATGGAGATCGTTTTACCATCGATGTGCTCTGGGATGAAAATAAGAATGCCAATGACGGTATTGGTGGAGGTCACGGAGCTGAAGCTCGCTTCCGGCTGGAGATGGAACTATGACCATTCATCACCGTCAGTCCGGCTTTTCAATGATCGAGCTGATGATTTCGGTGGCAATGGGACTGTTTATGGTCGCGGCTATTCTGGTGGCTTATGTTTCTGCGGCGCAGAATTTCAGAGTGCAGGAGGCGATGTCAGAAGTTCAGGAAGATGGTCGCTACGCCAGCATTCAGCTGCTGCATGATATTCGTCAGAGTGGTTTCGGTCGTGATCAGGGCGAGCCTAAAGTGCTGGGCTATAACCGGGTCAGGGCGGATATTAATAATCTGCATCAGTTCGCGAAGCAGGTGTCAGGAGACGCTGCTTTCAGGCCGACTCTTGCATTCAACCGCTTAAGAAGCCCTGTGGTGTATATGCCTGTTGAGGGTGAGAGGGGAGCTGCCTATTACCTGGCAACAGGTGCTAATGGTCGATTGTCGTTGTATAGAAATGGCGATGGGAATGGTTCCAGCGAGCTCATAGAAGGGGTTGAGGGGCTGGTATTTGAATTCGGTCTGGATTCTGACAGCGATAACATTGTGGATGTATATAAGTTTCAGGCGCAGATGAACGGCGTTGACTGGCGACGGGCTCAGAGTATCCGCTTCTATCTGCTGTTATCGAGCAGCAGTACAAATGTTGTCGATATGCCGCAGGTTCTGGCGGCGCCATTTAATGGCGTTAATACTGCAGATCGGCGGCTGTACCGGGTGTTTGTGGGTACTGCGGGCATACGCAATGCCACCGCCATGTTGTAGGAGTTATCTGAAATGAAAAATGTCTCGCATGGGTTGGTCAGGCAGCAGGGAGCCACATTAATAGTGGCCCTGATTGTATTACTTGCGTTGACCCTGATTGGTAGCGGAGCATTACAGGGTAACATCCTCCAGTCCCGGATGGTGGCCAACCAGCAGAATCAGGAGCTCGCATTTCAGGCTTCTGAAGCGGGTTTGCAGGCTGCCGAGGGCTGGTTGGGTGGTTTGGTTGTTGAGCCGGATATCGTCAGTTATCGGAACTGGACTGCCCAAAGTACAGCTCTGGTGTTTGATAGTCGGGGCGGTGATTTGTCGCTCATTAAGCAATTGGCGGCTCCGGCAAGTACCAAAAACTGGCAGCAGCGTGCCCGGACAATGCAGTCCTATAACCCGGCAGCGACGACTATACCCGGGGCCCCGGACATAACTGTTGAACTGATTGCGATTGAGAGGGATGAGATAAGCAGTGATCCGGATGGTGACTCAACCAGTCTTGATCGCTTTCGTCAAGTCAGCCGCAGTCTGGGGCAGTCAGGTCAAAGCGAAGTCATTTTACAAACGGAATATCAGATTCGGTTCAGGTAGTTATGTATGAAAGGAACTCAGTTAGCAGCTTCATTAGTCTTTTGTAGCGCGGGGATTGTGGCTCTGTTGCAGGCTTCCGATGCTTTTGCGGAAAACCTGAATATCAGTCAGACGCCGATTCAGGTGGTGGGGGCGGTTAAGCCCAATGTGATGATTCTGATGGACACGTCCGGCAGTATGAACAGATTCCCAAACCGTAGATGGGCACCGGGCCATTACTTTAACCGTATCAATCAGGCTAAACGAGCTGCTAATGCTGTAATTGATGGCACTGATAATGTTAATTTCTGTCTGTCCCGATTGAATGGTTCCCATGGAGGAGTGATACTTGCTGACTGCGGTACAGATAAAAACAGGCTGAAACAGATTATTAATCATTTGCCTGCTCGTGGGCAGACCCCTATTGCTGAGGCGTACTACGAAGTATCCCGCTATTTTCGGGGAATGTTCGGGCACTATACCCACGGCGGGCGCAGGTATGCTTCGCCAATACAGCACTCGTGTCAGAAAAATTTTGCTATTGTTATGACCGATGGTAGCCCGACCAGTGATGGCCATTTTGGTGGTGTTCGTGACCCTCAGGGGTTGGGGCGTTTGCCAAACTGGGATCATAGCGATAATGATAGTGGTCGGTTTTATCTTGATGACATTGCTAAGTTTGCCTGGGATATTGACATGGCCCCTCATCTTGAAGGCAAGCAGAATCTCCATACCTATACCATCGGATTTAACTATAACCACCAAATGCTGAGCAGGGCTGCTCAGGTTGGTCATGGTGAATACTATCTGGCAGGTAATGAGAGTGATTTGACCCGCTCGCTTAAAAATGCCCTGGGAGATATAGGTCAGAAGTCCTTCACCACCGCGGCACTGGGCGCGAGTGCGGGTTCGACGAATACCGGTAAGAGTCTGTATCAGGCGCGCTTTAATTCGGCAGACTGGAGCGGGTCTTTATATGCCTATGACATTTATTCCGGCAGGGGCAGTGCTAACTACGGTAAGGTGAACCCCACGCCGGTATGGGAGGCCGGTGCCCGTCTGAACCAGGATCGTCAGAACCGTACCATTATTACTGCATTTGGTACGCCTTCTGGCGGTTTTATCGCTAAGGGGTTTAACTGGAATCGATTTAATAGCTGGGATCGGAACCATGTTTTTGGCAATAATTATAATCTGTCGAGGTATCTTCGCGGAGAGATTGATCAGGGGTTCCGATCCAGAAAAGGGCCGTTGGGTGATATTGTCAATTCCGCGCCGGTCTATGTTGGCGCACCATCTAGACGTTATATTAGTCATCCTGCCTACGCTGTATTCAAACAGCAGAACAAGAATCGGCCCGCCATGGTGTATGTCGGTGCTAACGATGGCATGCTTCATGGCTTCAGAGCTTCTGATGGGAAGGAGCTTATGGCGTACGTGCCAAGCGTTTTTCTGGACAAAATTAAAACTCTGGCAGATAGAAACTATACACATCGTTTCTGGGTTGATGGTACACCGACTGCAGGTGACGTATTCATTAATAACAAGTGGCGTACGGTACTGATTGGTGGTCTTGGGGCTGGTGGTCAGTCTGTTTACGCGCTGGATATTACCAACCCTGCTGAGTTCTCAGAAGCAGACCCCGGTAAAACATTTCTCTGGGAATTTCATGATGGTCACGATACCGATCTGGGGTATACCTTTTCGCGACCCAACATCGTCCAGATGCGCGATGGTAAGTGGTATGCCGTATTTGGTAATGGTTATAACAGCACCGAGAATGATGGCCGGGCTGGAACATCTGGCGATGCGGTCCTGTATATAGTTGATATTGAAACCGGACGTTTAGTTAAGAAAATAGCGACGGGAGCGGGTTTTGCCAGAGCGCCTTCCGGAGTCAGAACGCCTAACGGTATGTCATTTGTCTCTCCGGTGTCGACTCGGGGAGATAATCGGATCGAATCAATATATGGCGGTGATCTGTACGGTAATATCTGGAAATTCGATGTTAATGATACTGATCCGGCTAACTGGAAGCTCTCCTATAAGCTGTTTCAGGCTTGTGCTGCAAACAATGTTTTTACTCGCTGCGATGGCAGTAATTACCAATCCATCACGGCGCGTCCAACGGTAACGCTGGATCCGAAAACCAGGCAGCCCATTGTTATATTTGGCACGGGCCGTAATCTGGAGGTCGGTGACCGAAATGACCGCAGGTTGAATACCATTTATGGTATTTATGATACCGGAACACCTATCTTTCCATTCTATCAGTTTTTATTTCTGACGCCGCAATCGATCACTGCTGAAGTTGTGCAGCGTTATACCGATGCTAACGGGAAGCGGCAAACCCGGCGCAGCCGAATTGTAAGCCGCAGGCACTCTACTAACGGGTACAACCGAGGGTGGTTTATCCACCTTCAGGTGCCTGGTCAGAGCTTGACTGGAGAGCGGGTTGTCGCCCGAGCCCGGGTGCGAGGGAATCAGGTGGTGATACCTTATCAGCGCTTTGGTAGTGACCCCTGTAAAGCCGGCGGAACCGGCGGGCTGATGATTCTGGATAAGCGCACAGGCTCTGCACTGAATTATGTTGCCATTGATCAGAATAATGATGGCAAGCTTGATGAGAAAGATCTGGTGACAGATCCGGCCAGCGGTAAGAAAGTCGTTTCATCCAGTGCTGAGACCGGTAGTGGTGGTACACCGGTGCTGACGGGTGAAAATATTTATACCAATGATAAAGACGGTAAACCGCCAACCAGTAATCGGAGACAGGATGACCCTGAAAGCCTGGGACGTCAGAGTTGGCGGTATTTTGGAAGATAGTGCAAACAGTGAGTTGATTGATGCAATGTAAACAAAAGGGCTTTTCTCTGATTGAGCTGATGATTGTGGTTGCGATTGTGGGCATTCTTGCCGCAATTGCCTACCCCTCTTATCAGGAGCATGTGATGTCCAGTCGCCGTTCTGCCGCTCAGCTTTGTCTGCAGGATATGGCAGTACAAATGGAGCGTCGCTATGCATCAGATCTCAGATATCCGGATTTCTCTGATCAGGCTGGCATAAATGCAGTGGTTGCGGTACTGAATTCGGCGTGCGCACAAGAAAATGATCTGAATACTTTTTACCGTTTCACCTCCCGGAGAAATACCGCTGTGACATTTGTATTTCAGGCAAGGCCAATAGCGGGTCAGGCTGGGGATCGCTGTGGCGCAATGACGGTCAACCAGTCAGGCCAGCGTACACCTGCAAACAACGATTGTTGGTAATACCTATGTTAAGAAGGCAGTTTCAGTCCGGTGTGACGCTGGTAGAGCTGATGGTGACAGTGTCAGTGCTGGCGATTATTCTCACTGTTGGTGTGCCTTCGCTCAGTCGCTTTCTGAATACAACTGAAGTGAACTCGACTCTGCAGCAGTTTCGTGATGGACTGGCTTATGCCCGGTCAGAAGCCGTGTCGCGCCAGAGAAATCTACGGGTGTGTCCCCTGAACCAAAGATCTGGCGGGTGCCGGAGTGATAGTAACTGGGGGGAGGGTATGGTTGTCTATGAAGACCTTAATGGTAACGGAGGTCTCGATGCGGCAGACCAGCGCTTAAAGACCATTGATTACAGCGGCGGCGCTGCTGTGAATAACACCCACCGCAGGCATCTTGAATTTGACCGGTTGGGTCGCAGTCAGGGGTCCAACGGTACTTTTACTTTTTCTGCCAACGGCATTCAGCGGCAACTGTTCCTCTCTACTTCTGGCCGCACCCGGCTTTAGCAGAAGTGTTCTCTATTTATCTCTGCTCTCTACCTTTTCTTTCTACAGGTTTGTCTTTCTTTTTAATTGGTTTAGCCTCTTACAGGGAGGCTAACGCTCGTTTTATTATTGTCACTGTTTTGGGTATCTCTGTCATAGCAGGTTCCCAATGTTTGTTTAAACTATAATCAGCTGTTGCCGTTCAGGGATGATCAGGTAGCTTTGATTCATTGTTTCATGGATGAATGAAAAAGGTATTGCTTTTGCGATTTCGTTCGAACGCCGGGTTCTCATTGGTAGAACTGATGATAGTTGTCGCTATTCTGGGCATATTGCTGTTAGTGGTTGCTCCGGATTTCGGCCGTTTTTTAGCCGACGGCCGGGTGAATGCTGCTAAAGATAAACTGATCTCAAGTATTTCGCTGGCACGGACTGAGGCGATTAAGCGTGGCGAGCAGGTGGTTATTTGCCGAGCTAATGCAGCGGGCACTAGCTGTGCCGGTGGGGGCATTGCGGCGACCAGCGAAAGCTGGGCTGACGGCTGGTTGGTATTTGCGGATGCTGACGAAGATGAAGCTCTGGATGTCGGAGAGCTGCTCAGGGTCGTAACGGTCGAGGATCAGACAACTATTCAGTTCAGTCGTGATGACTTGTTGATTTTTGGAGGTCAGGGGCTTCTTGTGGATACTTCGGGTAATTTTATTGCTGTCGCAGTGGGCGAGCAGGCATTCACGATCGGTGATCGGGGAGATGCGACCGTCGAAGCTGGTCTGTCGGTACGGTCAACCGGCAGAATCCGGTCTTGTGCAAACTGGAATGTGAGTACGCATACATGCAGCGACAATTAGGTTTTAACTTAATCGAAGTGATGGTAGCTCTGGTGATTCTGTCACTGGGTGTGCTGGGTATGGCTGCTTTGCAGACCACCGCAATCAAGCAGAATCAGAGTGCTTATATGCGCAGTCAAGCTAACCAGTTAGCCTATGATATTACTGATCGGATGCGGGCTAATAGAGCAAATCTGACAGCGTATCTGCAAAAAAGTGCAGGTGTTAATACCGTTGGCTGCACCACTACAGATGGTTGTAGCGGATCCCAGATGGCGGAGGATGACCTCGCCGAATGGTTTGATGCGATTGCCCGGGAGTTACCAGGGGGGGCTGGTGAGGTTTGCCGCAGTAATCTGTCGGATGATGCAGCCGGAGCACCTGATTGTGAGGGTAATGGTACCGATAATCCGGTGGTCGTTTATATCTGGTGGGATGATGAGCGGGATGGGGCCGATATGATGCTGTCTTTGAGTACTGATTTATGAACAGGGCGAAGAAGGTTACTCAGTTTCGTCAAACAGGTCTGACCATGATCGAGTTGATGATTGCGATGGTGATCGGCCTGATACTAACTGCAGCGGTATTGCAGGTATTTGTTGGGAGTCGGGTAACCTACTCTACTCAGGCGAGCTTGGCACGATTGCAGGAAAATGGTCGGTTTGCGCTGGAGTTTCTTACACGGGATATTCGTCAGGCAGGCTATCAGGGCTGCTCTGCTAATAACAGTATCGCCAGTACAATAATCGATGATGGCAGTGCGATTCTCGATTCTATTGATTTGAGTGAGGCGTTAGTCGGATGGAATAATGTCGGTTCGGGGGCTCGAACTTATGGCGGCAGAACCGCCCTGGCCGGTACCGATATTATCGAAGTCAAATTTGCTGATACTGGCAGTAGCTGCACGGTAGATTCCCATAACCCGACAGCGGCGAGCATTCTTTGTGAATCACCCCATGAATATCAGAAAGGCGATCTTCTGGTTGTGTCGGACTGTTCACATACCGGTATTTTCCAACAATCAAATGTAAACAATAACTCGACCACTGCGACTGTTGTTCATAACACGGGCCAAGCATCTCCCGGTAATTGTACCAAAGGCCTGGGGTTACCCGTGCCCAGCCCTTGTGACAGCACCACATCCAATACCAATGGTACCGCTTACCCCTTTCCGCCGGGCGCATCGGTGATGCGTTTTCAGTCGTATCGCTTTTTTATTGCCAATAACGATGCCGGTGAGCCCGCTTTATACCGGCACAGTTTACAGAGCGATTCAGCAACCCTGGGGTATGCTGGCAATGCCATTGAATTAGTCGAAGGGATCGAAAATATGCAGCTGTATTACGGTGAAGATACCGATGGCGATGGTGCACCAAACAGGTATCTTGACGCTGGAACTGCAGGATTAGATATGGATGATGTGATCGCTGTGCGTGTTGATCTTTTAGTTCAGAGCAATCAGGAAAGTGTGGTGCAAGGCAGTCAGACGCTGTCTTATTTCAGAAGCGCGAGCGGCGCGGTCAATACCGCTCCCTATCCAGCAGATGGGCGGCTGAGAAAAGTGTTCAGTACTACCATTGCGCTGAGAAACAGGCTTTAACGTATGAACAGCAGCAGACAGCAGGGTGCCGTACTGATAGTCAGTCTTATTATACTGATCGTGATGACGGTCATTGGCCTGGCGGGTATGGAGATTACCAGCCTGGAAGAGAAAATGGCCGGTAATATCCGTGATCGGAACATAGCGTTTCAGGCTGCTGAATCTGCGCTGATCTCGGGTGAAGATTATCTGGAAAGCCAGGTTTTGTTACCCAGCTTTACTGGCAGTAATGGTCTCTACCAGCGCGATGCCGATCTTTGGGAGTCGATAAACTGGTCAGACGCCAGTAAAGTGGTTGCTGTCAGTACTGCTGGTTTTGGTAATCTGGCGGAAAGAGGGGCCTATTATATTGAAGATGTTCAAGCAGCAGCATCATCCGATAGTCTTGAGCTGGGTGTGCCGTCGGATAATCGAAGATTTTACAGAGTAACTGCGCGGGCTGTTGGGCAGACAGAAAGTGCAGAAGTGATATTGCAAACTGTTTATAAACGTTAGGGAGGGGGTGATGTACAGATACTATCTAGTGCTACTAGTGGGATTGTTCAGTTCGTCTGTTATGGCGACGGCCATATCTCAGAACCCTCTTTATCTGGTTAAATCAGCCAATCCTAATGTGCTGTTTAACATGTCGATTGAAGAGCCGATGGGAGGAGCTGCTTATAATGACCAGCCAGGAACTCTCGCGGGTGGCAGTGTATGTGGTGGCCGAAGAGGTGGCTTTGGTGAGTGCTACTTCAGTTCTGAAACGTATCTGGGGTACTTTGATCCGAAGAAATGCTATCGCTACAACTACTCCAGAGGCTATTTTGAGCCGGGTGGTACCGCTAATTCAGATCATAGCTGTAGCAGTGGTTACAGTGGCAATATGATGAACTGGGCGTCGATGACCGCGATGGATATGTTTGTTTATACACTGACAGGCGGTAATCGGGTTGTTGATAACACAGGAAAAAATGCCGTCACTGCTATAAAACGGGCCAGATACAATGGTTCTTATTTTCCACAAAAACGTCTGGGCTCGTCATATAACGTTTCTACGGGATCGGTGACACCTTATGGTGGTTATTCCTACGTCATAATCAATAATTATTCAGCCTCTGGCTTCTCTTCAGAAAGGATTCAGTTTTGTCCAAATGGTAGCTGTTATCCATCAATGAACCTTCATGTTCGGGTTTGTGATGTTGATGAGGGTCTGGAGGCGAACTGTACTTCATACAGTGGTGGGGATTATTACAAGCCGGAAGGGTTGATTCAAAGCCGTTCGGGCTCGATGCGCTTTGCCGTGACAAGCTACCTGAATCACAATGACATACATCGACATGGCGGGGTTCTTCGCGCGAACATGAAGTATGTTGGCCGATTCCTGCCAGACGGTTCAGCTAATTCAAATGCAGAGCTTGCTGCGGATGGAACGTTTCCTAACGATCCGGATAATTTAACCGGAGGCAGCGGTATCGATTCTTCCGGGGTTATTAATTATATAAATAAGTTCAGTGAGTATGGATATAAGCGTTTCGATCCGGCCAGTGAGCTGTTCTACGAATCGATCAGGTATTTTAAAAATCTGGGGCCGACGCCCGAGTATTCCAGTGGCCTGACAGATGCGATGAAAGGCGGTTTTCCTGTTTTAGATTCAGCCGGGGAGTGGGATGACCCGATCCAATACAGCTGCCAGAAAAACTTTATTATCGGTATTAATGATGCCAACCCCTGGGTAGATAAGCGATTACCGGGAACGCATTTTACCGCATATAACACAAACGGTGGTTCTCATTCGTGGGATGATTATCGTGAGCCTTCAAACCCGGACAGGGAAATTGATGTTAAAGCGTTAACGAACAAAGTGGGGCAACTGGAAGGATTGAACGGTACAAATCAGTTAATAGGTTGCGTTCCTGGTAACTGTGATTATAGGAATACAGTGAAAAAAATTTCTGGGTTAGGCGAAGTTTCCGGTACTGCACCAGGCGCAGGCAAGGAGAACTCTTACTATATTGCTGGCCTTGCTTATTATGCGAATACGCAGGATATCCGTACTGATGGCGGCATGGATGGAGAACAGAATGTCACCACGTTTATGATCGATTCTCAGGAGTACAGCAATAACCCTCTGATAGGGCAGATGAATATGCTCTGGCTGGCGGGTAAGTATGGTGGATTTGTTGACAGCAATGGCAATGACGAGCCTGATCTGCAATCTGAATGGGATGCAGATAAAAACGGTGAGCCGGATAACTATGTATTGGCAACCCGGCCAGATTTGATGATTTCTTCCCTGAAATCCAGTTTTGATGATATTGAAGCACAAACCTCCTCTGCTTCAGCGATTGCTGCCAACTCAACCCGGCTGGACACTGATACCAAGATTTACCAGGCGAAATATTCCAGCGATGGTTGGTCCGGTGATTTACTCGCTTATGCACTGGATCCGGTGACCGGGATGCCCGGAAGCGAAGAATCCTGGAAGGCTTCTGATCTGATGCCTGCGCATAGTGCCAGAAGTATTTTTACACACAATGGCACTGCAGCAGTTGAATTCAAACATACCAATCTCAGTTCTGTTCAGCAGGCTTTGATCACGCTAGACGAGCTGAATTATATCCGTGGAGATAATAGCCAAGAGGGAAGTCCGTTCAGAGTCCGTAAACATGCGCTGGGGGATATAATAAACTCAGACCCGCTATATACAGGCTCTGAGCGCTTTAATTATTTCTCATTGGAGATGGCAACCGGTGGGGCTACACAGGTATCCACGTATGCTCGCTATCTATCTGGTACCGATAGCACTGAAAAAGGCCATCGTCCTGAAGTCATTTATGTCGGTGCTAACGACGGCATGCTGCACGCTTTTCTGGCGGAAGATGACCCGTCTCTGTCCTCTGGTTCCAGCTGTTCTGCGTCGGCTAATGACTGTGCGGGTGAGGAAATTTTTGCTTATATTCCCAAAGCCCTGGTGCCGTCGCTGAGGGATCTGACGACGACGGCCTACAGGCACCGGTTTTATGTTGACGGGAGCTCCAGGCACGGTGATGCCTATATCGATTTTGATAGCGCAGGCACGCCGCGTTGGGGGACTGCACTCGTCGGAACCTTAGGGGCTGGTGGTAAAGGGATCTTTGCGCTGGATATATCGGACCCTCTTAATTTCACTACAGCTGATGTGTTATGGGACAAGGACAGCAGTGATACAGATTTCCTAGACCTCGGTTATACCTACAGTCAGCCAACCATCGTAAAAATGGCTAACGGTGTATGGACGGCTGTGTTTGGCAACGGCTATAACAGCACTAATCATGAAGCGGTGCTGTATATAGTCAATTTGGAAACTGGCAGCGTGATCCGTAAGATCCATACCGGTGCTTTTGGCAGTGCGTCAGCGACTAATGGCTTATCAACGCCGATCGTGATTGATACTGATGGAGATTTGTTGGCGGATAGGGCTTATGCTGGTGATTTACAAGGCAATCTGTGGGCCTTTGATCTTTCTGATAAATCTTCAGTTAGTAACTGGAAAGTCGCCTATAAGAGCGGTAGTACCCCTGCCCCTTTATTTACGGCGGTTGACGATAACAGTAAAACACAGCCAATAACGGCTAAACCTCAGATTGTGAAAGCAGCAACCGGTGAATTCGTGGTGTTATTCGGGAGCGGTCAGTTTTTTGCGGTGGGTGATCATAGCTCTACGGCAACTCAGACTTTCTATGGCATCTACGATAACGGCAAGAATGCGGTGTCAGGCCGTAATAGTCTGACAGAGCAAAATATCATTTATGAGGGGAGGTCGACGGGAGCAACGGCTGTTAATCGTGTTACTACAGATAATAGGTTAGGCAATAATGATAAGGGCTGGTTTATCGATCTGGGCGTGGTAGATACCAACGGTGATGGCTCTCCTGATAAGACAACCCGTCCTGGTGAGCGAGTGATCGTGGATGCTCTGGTGCGCAGTGGTAGAGTGATCTTCCCTACGCTAATCGCTAGCATAGATCCGTGTGTTCCGGGAGGTAGTAGTATGATTATGGAGCTGGATTCACTCACCGGGTCTCGATTGACGAGCTCTCCTTTTGATACTAACGGCGATGGCGTCATTGATGCAAAGGATCTGATTGATCATGATAATGATCCAAGTACGCCGCCGGTGGCATCGTCTGGCCTGGAAACGGATGTGGGGATCGTTAAAAAGCCGGGTGTTATATCCAGAGGGCAGGACGAGAAAAAGTATGTGACCGGGTCTGATGGTAATATCCAGGTCATTACAGAGACTGGGGGGGATTCTCTGGGGCGTCAATCCTGGTTACAATTAAAATAGGGTGCAATATATTGAATAATAAAGGCTTTACCTTGATCGAGCTGATGATCGTTGTTGCTATTGTTGGAATTCTTTCAGCTATTGCTTATCCCTCATACCAGAATTATGTGCAGCAGGCCCGTCGGGCTGATGCTCAGGCTGACCTGCTTGAGTTAGCGCAGTGGATGGAGAGGCAGTTCACGGTTAATGGGACGTATGTTTCGGATATCGATGGCGATAATGATTTTGATGCGGATGACCTGCCGTTTAAAAAGTCACCAGCGGATGGTAATGACACGTTTTATACAATTACTCCAGCCGGAACCGCAACAACGTTTACTCTGACGGCTACCCGTGCAGGCGCTCAGGCAGCCGATCGTTGCGGAACGATGACAGTGACTCAAACCGGTGCAAAAACAGCAGCCGCTAACGATTGCTGGTAACTGGCGATAACAATAAGCCTCTGATTTTATTGTCAGCCTAAAACCACCTCCTATGGAGGTGGTGATCGTTCAGTCGAGGCTATGCCTGAAAAGTAATATAAGTGTTTCGTGCTACGTTCAGGCAATGGTTTCGCCTGTAGGCGAGTCAGGGCTTTTGA
>JAOXSA010000241.1 GCA_025800245.1 Amphritea sp.
CCTTCGCCTAGTTCCCGAATTTTATTGATCTATATCTGCATAAGTAGATACCCCTAAATCGTAGACTCGAACCACTGCTGCTTATTCGCAAAGCACGGCACCTAGGTCGAAAGGGGATCAGAACGATGTCAGCTCAAGAACAAAATCTTATTAATCAGGCCTGTTTTGTCTCAGGTAATGAAGCGGTTGCGCTCGCAGCGCGGGATGCTGGCTGCCGGGTCGCAGCTGCTTATCCAGGCACACCCTCGACTGAGATTCTTGAGTACATATCTCATTATACGGATGTGTACAGCGAATGGTCTATTAACGAGAAAGTCTCGCTGGAGGTCGCGATTGGTGCTTCGTTAGCCGGTAGTAGAGCCCTCTGTGCGATGAAGCATGTGGGCATGAATGTCGCTTCTGATGCGTTGATGACGCAAACACTGATCGGTGCGGTTGGTGGTCTCGTGATAGTGGTGGCGGATGATGTGGGCCTATCTTCATCTCAGAACGAGCAAGATTCACGCTATTGGGGCCGCTTTGCCCACCTGCCAGTACTTGAGCCGAGTGATGCTCAAGAGGCGTATCATATGGTCCGGGAAGGCTTTGCGCTTTCTGAGGAGTACCAAGTTCCGTTTATCGTCCGCTTAACGACGCGAATTTGCCATGTCAAAGGGCTGGTGCGCTGCTATCCCGCTGAGCCTACCGCGCAACAGGGAGCTTTTGAGAAGGATGCATCGCGGTACGTGATGGTGCCGGGCAACGCTAAGCAGCGCTTGCCGTTAATGTTAGAGCGTGACGCAAAGCTGCGTGCTCTGGCGGAACAAACCACCCTAAACGCAGTGCAGCAGGGATCTGATAAGAGGGTCGGTTTTGTTACCTCTGGTGCGGCATATTGCCATGTGAAAGAGGCGTTTCCAGAGGCACC
>JAOXSA010000246.1 GCA_025800245.1 Amphritea sp.
GAATGGGCGCACATCTCATAATGGCTCGGGGCTGTACACCCCATTGATGAAGCCGGATATAAGCGTGCAACTCATCTTAAAGGTCGAAAATAGTTTGCAAAACAGAGGTGGGTCCATATAAGGCGCGCCCTCGCGGCGATATAGGGGGAGTTTCGTGGCTTGTTGCTCGTAACTCGTGGCTCGAAAAAGCCTGCGGTGCTTCTCTAAGGTTGATTGTCTATGTAGCGAGGCACGTCCTCGTGCCGATCAAGCCAATCGCGACGAGGACGTCGCTCCTACAGGTAGAGAATCTCTTTCTCAAAACTGGCAAAAGCCGTATCAGATCAATTGTTTCTTTAGATGCGTTTAGGCACACTGGATGGCATGGAAATGTATGGCGCTCGCTATACGAAATGATCACTGAGTTACTCAAGGATCATGGATGAGAATGCAGTAGCTGTCTTAGTTTTTCTCTATATCTAATTAAGCTGTTTATTAAAGGTTTATAATATCAAAGGAGGTTCACATTGAAGTGGGCTTTTATCGACTACGAAAACATTGGATGTCTTAGCAAGATAGATCTCTCGGTTTATTGCAAAGTGGTTCTCTTTCTTGGAGCCAAACAGCCGAAAATAGATCTCGGTGAGAAAAAGTATGATTCGCCGATAGATTTGGTTCTTGTTCAGTTGAAAGCGACGCAATCGAATAATCTGGATTTTCATTTATCTTACTATCTGGGTAAGTATGATCACCAGGCACCTGCTAATGTAACGTTTGATATTATTAGTAATGATAATGGATTCTCGCCTCTAATAGCCCATATCAAGACAAATGGACGCAATTGTAAGCAAGTTAAAGTCAACTCAGCGCCATCAGCAAAGAGTAAGCTGATTAGTTCGTTGACATCGAAGCCCAAGGAAAAGCGTCCGAAAAAAGTATCAAGCCTGAGAAATCATATAGCTGCTCATATGGCAGTGAAGGGTAATGAAGTCGCTATACAGAATTACTTTAATCAACTGGTGAATCAGAAACTGATTAAAGTTTCTGGTGATGATGTTGTGTATATTTGATGGGTTCGAATTGTCTGTAATATCAGGACTGCTTTACGCTTTTTCGAGCAAGGGGCTTTAGCCCCCGGTCCAGCAAGCCGCGAAGCGGCGTTCTCGCCACTCGCCACTCACAGCAGAATAGGTCGCCTTCAGCGACCTATTCTGCTGTGTTCTCCAACTCCTCAATATACGCTTCCCGAATCAGGTTAGTTCGTGCACCTTTCCGGGTGATCGCGGTAAATCGCGTATTAAAGCTGCGTTTTTCCGGCTGAATTGCTTTCAGCTTGCCATCTCTTACCCAGCGTTCGGCGAAGTGGGTGGGGAGGAAGCCGATGTAGCTGCCGCTGAGGATCAGGAAGGCGATACCTTCGCGGTCGGTTGAGCTGGCGCTGGCTTTGAGCAGGGCCTGTTGTTGCTTGATCTCAGCGGATTGTGGGTAGGCAGGCACTACGGCATCAAACCCGGACAGTTCTTCATCGGTGATATTGCTGTTGTCGGTATTGAACAGGGGGTGGCCTTCGCAGCAGTAGAGCAGGGACTGTTCTTCGTACAGCGGGAAGTAGTTCAGGCCCGGCAAGCTGCGCAGTTCGGGCACGATGCCGACCAGTAGCTGGCCGTCGATAACACCGGATTCGATATCTTTGGGTGGAATCATCCGGATATTAAAAGTGACTTCCGGACCACGTTTTTTCAGTGCCGCAAGGGCGCGGGTGATGCGCATTTGCGGCACGGTTACCATGTTATCAGTGATGCCGATATTCAACTCGCCTTTCAGTTCGGTGTTGATCGCATTGATGCGGGAACGGAAGTTTTCGAGGCTGCCCAGTAACTGCAGGGTGGCATCGTAGACCTCTTCACCCTGTTCGGTGAGGGCAAAACCGGCCCGTCCCCGGTTACACAGGCGCATGTTCATAATCCCTTCCAGCTCAGAGATCGCCAGACTGATGGCCGGTCGGCTGATGTTCAGTTCTACCTCGGCGGCAGAGAATCCGCCGCTTTCAACCACGGCTTTGTAGATGCGAAGCAGGCGGATATGGGCGTCGCCTAACTGGCGGGGGATAAGGTTTTCAGCGCGGCTCATGGTATTGGTCCCGGGTGTTCTGTTGCTGGCTCTACTACTCGTACTATTAGTAGTTCTTTTAAAGTTTAGTAAATGGTTACTTTAAAATTAATAAGTATTAATTTAATAAACTTAGTGGCTGAGGATAATGGAGTCAAATGGAAAAATAAAAAACAACCGATCACGATCATCAACTGACTGCCACGATCGATATCGGAGATATGAGGTTTGACACTATGACAGATACCAAACGCTGCGGTCTGAGCCAGGAGCAACTGGATGCGCACTGGATGCCATTCACTGCTAACCGCCAGTTTAAACAGGACCCGCGCCTGATTGTTGCCGCAGAAGGCAACTACTACACCGATTCTGAAGGTCGTAAGATTTTTGATGGCCTGTCCGGTCTGTGGACCTGCGGTGCTGGTCACAGCCGCCCTGAAATTACTGAGGCTGTCAGCAAGCAACTGAAAGAGCTGGACTACTCGCCGGCGTTTCAGTTTGGTCACCCTAAGTCTTTTGAACTGGCGCACCGCATCTCTGAACTGATGCCGGAAGGTCTGAACCGTGTGTTCTTTACCGGTTCTGGTTCTGAATCTGTAGAAACCGCGCTGAAGATCGCCCGTGCATACTGGCGTAAGAGGGGCCAGGCGAGCAAGACCCGTCTGGTAGGTCGCTCCAAGGGTTACCACGGTGTTAACTTCGGCGGTATCAGCGTAGGTGGTATCGGCCCTAACCGTGCGATTTACGGTCAGGGTATCGACGCGATCCACCTGCCACACACCATGCTGCCAGAGAATCAGTTTACCCAGGGTATGCCGGAAACCGGTGCACATCTGGCGGATGAACTGGAACAGCAGATCATGGTACACGATGCATCCAACATCGCAGCGGTAATCGTTGAGCCGATGGCTGGTTCTGCCGGTGTTATCCCACCACCTGTTGGCTACCTGAAACGTCTGCGTGAGATCTGTGACAAGCACAACATCCTGCTGATCTTTGATGAAGTTATCACGGCGTTCGGTCGTATGGGGTCCAACACTGGTGCAGAAGAGTTTGGTGTAACACCGGACCTGATGACCACCGCTAAGCAGCTGACTAACGGTGTGATTCCTATGGGTGCGGTAATCGCCAAGCAGGAGATCTACGACACCTTTATGGCTGAAGGTGGCCCTGAATACATGCTGGAACTGCCGCACGGTTACACCTATTCCGCGCATCCGGTCGCTTGTGCTGCTGGTCTGGCTTCTCTGGATATTCTGGCTCAGGACAAACTGGTTGAACGGGTGAAAACTATCGCGCCTCAGTTTGAAGAGATGGTTCACAGCCTGAAGGGTACCCAGTATATCGCAGACATCCGTAACTACGGTCTGGCTGCGGGCTTCACTATCGAGTCTGCACCGGGTGAGCCGGCGCTGCGTCCATACCAGATCGCGATGAAGTGCTGGGAGAAAGGTTTCTATGTGCGTTACGGCGGCGACACCATTCAGCTGGGTCTGCCATTTACGACGGAAGCCCATGAGATGGACAGCCTGATCAACGCACTGGGCGAGTCCATTCGCGAACTGGATTAATTCGCCAGGAGCTACTGCGCTTGGTCATAGGGCGTTATAAATTTGCTCAAGCTGCTCATGTACTCACTGTACACTGCGCACTTTCACAAATTTATGCCTTCTCTGACCGGCGCTCGTAACGCTCCTTATAGTAGATACATATACAAATTGCTGCTCCGGCAACAAATAATAAATTTGCCAGCCTGACGGTCTGGCTGAAATGAAAGGTACTGAACAATGACAACTATCGGTCATCTGATTAACGGTGAAATGGTTATCGACGGCACTCGCACACAGGACGTCTACAACCCATCCACCGGTGCTGCTGAAAAGCAGGTTTCTCTGGCATGTGCAGGCACTGTTGAGCAGGCAATTGCTGCGGCTCAGGAAGCATTTCCTGCATGGCGCAATACTCCACCGGCTAAGCGTGCCGCTGTGATGTTCCGCTTCAAGCAACTGCTGGAAGAGAATGCCGATAAGATCTGCGCAATGATCGGTGAAGAGCACGGCAAGATCCATCACGATGCGATGGGTGAGCTGCAGCGCGGTATCGAAAACGTTGAATACGCTTGCGGTGCACCTGAACTGCTGAAAGGCGAGCACAGCCGTAATGTTGGTCCGGGTATTGATTCCTGGAGCGAGTTCCAGCCACTGGGTGTTGTTGCCGGTATCACACCGTTCAACTTCCCGGCGATGGTTCCACTGTGGATGTACCCAATGGCGATCGCTTGCGGTAATACTTTCATCCTGAAACCATCTGAGCGTGATCCATCCTCCACTATGTTCATCGCTGAACTGCTGATGGAAGCGGGTCTGCCAAAAGGTGTTATCAACGTTGTAAACGGTGACAAAGAAGCAGTAGACATCCTGCTGACCGACGAGCGTATCAAAGCGGTAAGCTTTGTAGGTTCTACGCCAATCGCTGAGTACATCTACAGCACTGCAAACGCTAACGGTAAGCGTTGCCAGGCACTGGGTGGTGCGAAGAACCACGCGATTGTGATGCCAGATGCGGATATGGATAACGCTGTAAACCAGCTGCTGGGTGCTGCATTCGGTTCTTCCGGTGAGCGTTGCATGGCGCTGTCTGTTGCCGTTGCTGTAGGCGACGAAGCGGCGGACACTCTGGTTGCCAAGCTGAAAGAAGCGATGGCGCCTCTGAAAGTGGGTGCATTCAGCAATCGTGAAAACGACTTCGGTCCTGTAATTACCCGTGCGCACCAGCAGAAAGTAAACGGTTACATCGACAGCGCTGAAGCTGATGGTGCGAACATTGTTGTTGATGGTCGTAACCCACAGGTTGAAGGCTTCGAAGACGGCTTCTTCGTAGGTGCAACTCTGATCGACAACGTAACGACTGAAATGAACAGCTACCAGGAAGAGATCTTTGGTCCGGTACTGCAGGTTGTTCGCGCTGATTCCATGGAAGCAGCGATGAAGATGATCAACGATCACGAGTACGGTAACGGTACCTGCATCTTTACCCGCGACGGTGAAGCAGCGCGTTACTTCTCTGATCACATTGAAGTGGGCATGGTGGGTATCAACGTACCACTGCCTGTACCGGTTTCTTACCACAGCTTTGGTGGCTGGAAGCGTTCCCTGTTCGGTGACCTGCATGCCTACGGTCCTGATGCAGTACGTTTCTACACCAAGCGTAAGACCATTACACAACGCTGGCCGTCCAGCGGTGTACGGGAAGGCGTATCTTTCGCATTCCCAAGCTAAGACCGCGTAAGCGGACTTGCTAAACGGGGGAGACCTTGCCTCCCCTGGTAAGACCGGAAGGCGAAAGCCTTCCAACCCGGGCGGGAATGCGGATCGCCTGCCCGGTTGCATTATCGTTATTTCTTTGCACTTTTGCGGTACAGAGGTGGCCGGTACCGAGACCAGCCTGTCACCTTCGATAGGAACACCACTACTCCTGAGTTTCTATTTCCGCGCTTTTGGGCAGACCTTCTCCAGGTCTGCCCCTTTTTATTTCTGGCGTTCCTGTCTTATCTCCTCGGTGCTGTTTGTCTGCTGTCATGCCAGCGATAGAACGCCCGGACATTGCCTTTAAACCAGTCATTATAATTGGCAAAGTGCTGATATTCTGTCAGCTCGATACTGTTCGCAGCCTGGTCTTCGGTCAGGCCTTTCTGAAGGGCAGCTTCTGCCGCCTGACTGACGCTGGTGAAATAGCTTATCTGCCGTTCAACCGCTGTGAGATCGCCCGGCCCGCCATGGCAATAGATGACCTGTTCGGCATTCAGATCCAGTGTACGACGTTGCATCGCCATCATTTCATCCAGATCAATTCCGGGCAGGTCGGTCCAGCCTACAACATCGTTATTGGCATAATCACACACGTAAGCCAGTTTCAGCTCAGGGACAACCGGTACCAGAATCGATGCGGTATGGGCATCCCCTAGATAGTTCAGCTGTACCGTGCGGTTACCGAAGCGGTACTCAGCGCCCTGATCGGTTACCCGTTCAGTCGGTGGGACGATAAAAGGCACCTGGCGGATCTTAAAGAAGCGGGCGGTACGCTGATGGGCGATGATCGGGGCCTGATTACCAAAGTGAGCTTGTAATACCCGGGCGCCGGCAATATGGTCGGTGTGGAGGTGGGAATAGATGATTGCGGCGAGAGGCTGATCGGGTGCATGTTGTTCGATCTGGTGAATGGTGGTCCTGGCGGCGCTGTCGGACAGTGGATCGAAGACGATGACCCCCTCGGAGCTGACAACAAACCCGGTAAAGTAGGATTCTTCCTGATTACGGAATTCCAGTGAAAAAGCACCTTCGGCAATCTCAGTGCTGCCGACAAAATCGAAGCGGTTATAGTTGTCGCCGCGGTCGTTGAACAGCGGTACGTTGGATGAGGTCTGTGCACTGAACAGTGCAACAAAGGAGCCGATCAGAATGTGTTTGCGGGGCATACCGTGTACTCAGCAATGTTGATTGCTCTGAGTATACGGATGAGCCTGAAACCGGTATGAAAAAGGCGAACCGATAGGTTCGCCTTTGTTTTTTTACCTGCAGTAAAGCGGGGCTTTTATCAGTACCCCAGTAGCAATTCTGGCAGGAACAGTGACAGTTCCGGCACGAAGGTCACCAGGAATACCATCGGCAGGTGACCCAGACAGAGGAACATCACAGTTGGTTTGATATACCTGTCTAACGACAACTTACTGACTCCCCCGGCCATATAGAGCATGGGAGCGCAGGGGGGCGATACGTTACCCAGTCCCAGGTTCACACCCACCACTGCAGCAAAGTGGATTGGATCGATGCCCAGCTCGTTGATGATAGGCAGGAAGATGATCGCCGCCAGCACGCTGCCGGAGATATCGTCCACGATCATGCCGATCAGCAGCAACAGCAGGTTGATCAACAGCAGCAGTACGTACTTATTCTCAGAAATCTGCAGCAGGGCCGCCGCCAGATCGCGAGGCACTTGCTCCAGGATCATCGCCCGGCTCATGATAAACAGGAAGAACAATACTGCCATGATCGAACCAGTCATAGTCACTGCACGCACGGTCACCGAGCCCAGGCTGCGCAGGGACATACCGCGATAGATCAGCAAGCCCACCGGAATTGCATAGATCACCGCAATGGCCGCAGCTTCAGTAGGCGTGGCGATACCGCTGTAGATCGCGCCGAGGATGATCAGCGGCATCAGCAGAGCGAAGAACGCACTCCAGCCGGTGCTCAGCACTCCTTTCGCTGCTTCTTTCATTGGCAGGGGCGGATCGACCTTAATATCGGGGTTCTTACGCAGGAACCAGATATTCAGCAGACAGTAGAGAATGGTCAACAGGATGCCCGGAATAATCGTGGACAGGAATGCCGCACCCACCGACAGCCCACCGGTGATCGAAAACACGATCATCGGGATGCTGGGCGGAATCAGCAGAGCCAGTACCGACGAACAGGCAACCAGCGCGGTGGCATGGCCTTCCGGGTAACCTTCACGCACCATGCGTGGAATCATGATCTGACCTACCGCGGCAATCGCCGCAGAAGAACTGCCGGAGATCGCGCCGAACAGGGCGCAGGTCAGAACGGTTACTGCACCCAGACCGCCTTTAATACGACCCACTAACGAATTAACGAAGTTCAGCAGTCGCTCAGAGATCCCGCCTTCGGCCATCAACAGCCCGGCAAAGATAAACAGTGGCAGGGCCAGCAGGGCGAAACCACTGGCGGTTTTAAAACCGTGGGGGATCAGAAACGAGATGTTGTTGCCGGTTGTAAAGGCAAACAGCAGGGCGCCGATGCCAAAGGCAAAGGCCACCGGGATCTCAATCAGGATCAGGATGACCACAACCAGCATGGCAAGCAGAAACAGTGTCATGATAGCTCCTCCTGACGGTTCTGGATTTCAATAGAGGCGTTACGGTTGCGACGGGTACGGCGCAGATCGCGGAACTCGTTGATCGCTTCCAGCAGGAAGTAACCGACCATCATGGCGAAGCCGATGATCATGCTGCCGCTCCAGATACC
>JAOXSA010000247.1 GCA_025800245.1 Amphritea sp.
AAATCGCTGCGGCTTCTAACATGGGTAGGTATTCGGGCAAAGCCCAAATTGCTGATAACCACCTACTGAAGTAGGTGGTTTAGGGCTGAAAATAAAAAAAGAGGCTTTCGCCTCTTTTTTATTATGCTCTGTGCTCTCTCGCCAGATACTCGTGAGACTGCATCTCCAGCAGACGGCTCTGGGTACGCTCGATCTCAAATTCCAGACGGCCTTCGCTATAGATCTCAGGAATCGATTTTTCAGCAGAGATAATCAGCTTTACACCGCTATCGTAGAATTCA
This sequence comes from Amphritea sp., assembly GCA_025800245.1. Classification (GTDB taxonomy): domain Bacteria; phylum Pseudomonadota; class Gammaproteobacteria; order Pseudomonadales; family Balneatricaceae; genus Amphritea. Next base: position 282 of record JAOXSA010000247.1, read on the forward strand.
TCAACCAGGTTGATAAAGCGACGGGCAGCATCATCATTACTGCGACCTAACTGCGGCACATTGCTGATCAGCACAGCGTGGAAGATCTTCGCCAGCTCAATGTAGTCATTCTGACTGCGCGGCCCTTCGCACAGCTCTGCAAAATCAAACCAGACTACGTCTTCACAGCAACGGCGGCTCTTGATATCCCGACCATTAATATCCAGAACTTCTGCTTCAACAACCTCTTCCAGATCAGGCGCAAGGCTTTCGAAACTCTGGTTCAGGCTCACATCAGCCTCAGCATCCAATGGGAAGTGGTACAGCTCTGCTTGTTCCAGGGTACGCAAACGGTAGTCGATACCGCTATCGACGTTGACGACTTCGGTGTATTTGTTCAGCAGCGCAATCGCAGGCAGGAAGCGCGCACGCTGCAAGCCATTCTCATACAAACCATCCGGGACGATATTGGACGTTGCTACCAGCGAAACACCGTTATTAAACAGCTGTTCCAGCAGACCACCCAGAATCATCGCGTCAGTGATATCGGTTACAAAAAACTCGTCGAAACAGATAATCTGAAACTCATCGGCAAACTTCTTGCCGATTGTCACCAGCGGGTTCGGCGTACCATCCAGCAGCTTCAGTTCTTTGTGTACCCGCTGCATAAAGCGGTGAAAGTGCGTACGCTCTTTATTCTCAAACGGCAGGCTATCGTAAAAAGTATCCATCAGATACGTTTTACCGCGGCCTACACCACCCCAGAAGTAAAGACCGGTTACAGGCTCAATCGTCTGCTTCTTAAACTTGCTGGACAAACGATTCATAAAGCCGGTCGGCTTTGGCTCGTTATGTCGGGCAACCAGATCATCATAAAGACGCTGAAGATGCTTTACTGCCATCTCCTGAGCGGCGTCGTAGGAAAAATCATCCCGTTCAAGGTCTTTTTTATAGCGTTCGATTGGGGTCATACCAGAACCTGTATCTGCACAAAAACTCAGGCCGGGCACTTTACTCCCGCCGCCTGACTTTTGCAACGCAACAAAAGAATGAAGAGCAAGCCTGAATCGCGATGAGGTCGTCGCTCAATACAAATACAGGCCAACCACACTGTAGTAAGGCACATCCTCCTACCGACCAGAAACCAAATAATCGCGACGGGGTCGTCGCTCGCTACATATTTACGCCAACCACACTGCAGAGAGGCACGTCCTCGTGCCGATCAGAGAGCAAAGAGTCGCGACGAGGTCGTCGCTCACTACAAATAATCGCCAACCACACTGTAGCGAGGCACGTCCCCGTGCCGATCATTCCACCCAGTCAGGATCTCTAAAGCCATATAGCATCCCAGAGAGGATACTCTTTGACGCTCTTCACAATCCCAGCCCTCACTGGATTCATAACCACATATCTTGCAACGGATAGAATATCCTCATCCTTACGCAACGCATGATCATGAAACCCTCGCTGCCAAACACTATTTGAGCAGCCAGATATCCGGGTTATAGCTCTGGTGCTTAATGATTTAGCGGACTGGACAGTCTGACTAAGCGACCTTTGATTAATTTGAACGAGCCAATGGACATGATCAGGCATCACTACAAATGTTAGCGTGTCACTATTCATCGATTCATTACAAAGGACTTTAGCGACTTCCCTCCCCAGCCAGAAATCATTGAATATCGGCCTCCTGAGATGAGTCACGAAAGTCACAAGATAAATACGACCAGACTCAGAATACCGACCTTTTCTAAGAGCAGATGAATTCCCTTTCATCATTAATCTCCATTCAGATTTTCAGTATCAAATTGTAGTTACACAAGACCAGAAACCAAAGAATCACAACGGGGTTGTCGCTCACTACAAGTACACGCCAACCACAATGTAGCGAGGCACGCCCTCGTGCCGACAAGAAAGCACAGAATCACAACGAGGTCGTCGCTCGCAGCAATTACCCACTAGCCCAGAATGTAGCGAGGCACGCCCTCGTGCCGATAAGAAAACACAGAATCACAACGAGGACGTCGCTCACTACAAATACAACCAACCACAATGTAGCGAGGCACGTCCTCGTGCCGATATTATCCGATGCCAAGCAAAGGAATAAGCAATGGCAGCATGAACGCTGTAAAAGCGCCGGTCATGCCCATTGCCAGGCCACCAAACGCTCCGGCCATCAGACCATATTCAAAGGCGAAGGCGGTACCCATACCGTGAGCCGCGACTCCAAGACCGAATCCTTTTACCGCTTCATCTTCAACATTCAGAATACGGTAGATAGGCGGTGCCAGAATACACCCCAACGCTCCGGTCACCAGTACCAGTCCCGATGCGAGAGAAGGATAACCGCCCAGCTTTTCAGCAATACCGATAGCGATAGGAGACGTGACCGATTTAGGCGCCAAAGACAATAAAGTTCCGGTGGATGCATCCAGAGCCTTAGCTACCAGTAACGCAGAAGCCGCCGCCGTGACCGCACCAGCCATACATGCAACGACTAATGGCAGAAGCATTTTCCTCACACGGCCAAAGTGGTCATACAGCGGAACAGCCAGTGCCACTGTCGCTGGCCCTAAAAGGAAGTGAATAAATTGCGCACCCTCAAAATAGATCTCATACGGCGTTCCGGTCAGCAACAGGAACGCAATAATCAGCGTCAGTGATACCAGAACAGGATGCAGCAACGGCGTATTACCCACACGCCGGTTAAACCAGGAAGAAGACAGAAAAACCGCGATAGTAATAATCAACCACATCAGCGGTTTCGCAGAGAAGAATACCCAGAACTCCATTACTCGCTCTCCTCCAGCTGCTGCAGCTTTTTCGCAGAGCGATTCAGAATCAGGGTCGTGATAAGAATTGCCAGCGCCGTACTGACCACCAGCGCGACAGATATCGCCAGCCAATCATCTTTCAGCAGCCCAAAGTGCAGCATCAATCCCACACCGGCAGGCACAAACAGTAACGCCAGGTGTTTCAGTAATGCTTCACTTGGCTGACGAAGCACTTCCGGTACACCACCGTTGACTATCAGACCTACCAACAGCAACACCATGCCAACCACCGGCCCCGGAACCGGCATACCGGTATACATAACAATCAGTTCCCCTACAAACTGCAGCACCAGCAACACCAGAAAACCGATCAGCATAACTTCCTCAGCGACTTATAACGTAAGCAATAACCACAACTTATAGAGTGCAACCGTGGCAAACAATAGGAAAATAGTGCCACCCAGACGATGCATCCACTGCACAGATATATACTGACTGATAACCCGTCCGGCCACCACTCCCAGCACTGTTGTCATCGTAAGCGCCAACGTCGCACCAATCCAGACAGCAATCCAGGCCTCAGATGCAGCTAACCCAGCAACCGCCAACTGTGTTTTATCACCCAGTTCTGCCAGAAAGATAACAGAGAATGCCGTTATAAATGCACTTCGGGCCGCACCGCTCTGGAACCCATCGTCCTCGTCATCATCATTCAACAGGGACTGAATACCAAACCAGAGGAATAACAATGCAACAATAAGCAGCACCAGCCATCGCGGCAACCACTCTGCCGCCAGAGCCCCCAGCGTAACAGCCAGAAGATTAAGCACTGCGAACGCAAGAACAGCACCAAAAACAACAGGCTTAGCGCGATAGCGTGCAGCCAGCGCCATACAGACCAACTGGCTCTTATCACCAAACTCGGCAAGAAAAACCAGTAAAAAAGCCCCACCTGCAGATGCAAATAGCTCCATAAAAAATGCCCGCCAGATTCAATCAGGCGGGCATTATATAGTAATCCAGATAAATCGAGGATTCTGAGTTTGCCTCAGCGGTTTTGCCTCAACTGTTCAACCGAAGCTCCTCAAGGGTATTCAGGTTACTCAACTGCTCTGACAGATCAGTGACATCGACCTCAACCATCGGATGATTTCGCATCCAACGCTGCACTGCGCGCTGGCCGCCTTCCAGCCATTGTTCCAGATCTGAAGCCAAGGCCACAGGAATAACCGCATGTAGCGGATGCAGTCGCCCCTCTTCAGCCAGCACAACAATCGCTTCCGGATTCTCCCCGGCGACAGAAGTTAACCGATTCAAAACCTCTGCATTAAGCAAAGGCGTATCACAAGGTAACACCAGCAGCGATTCACCATCAGCATTCTGCAACCCAGCCAGAATCCCCATCAGTGGCCCTTCAAAGCCCTCAACAGGATCAGCCACAGCGATATCCGCCAACAGCTGATACTCTGGCTCATTCCGGTTACAACTGATAATCAGCTCGTGTACAAACGGCCTGACCAGACGAACAGTATATGTGATCATCGGCTGATCGCGAAACCCAACCAACCCTTTATCCACACCGCCCATTCTGGAACCCTGACCACCGGCCAGAATCACCGCACTTAAAGTGTTCATCTAACCGCCGGTAACCGGAGGAAACAGCGCAAGCTCATCACCATCACTCAGCGCGGCATCAAAACTCGCCATCTCCTGATTAACAGAGCACAGCAACTGACCTTCAAGCGCACTTGCCCAGGGCTCTCCCTGAGATTTCAGGTTATCCACAAGATCAGCAACTGTCGCACCGCCCGGCAGCTCATGACTGGACTTCGCAACTCCGACCGCCTCACGCAGCGAAGCAAAATAGAGCACCTCAATCATTACATCACCTAATTAATTACTTCACCGAAAGGCACGAACTCCAGCTCATCCCCTTCGTTAACTTCAGTTTGGGGCGGCACAACCAGATATCCCGCAGCAACCACCGCTGAACTCAGCACACCGGAACTCTGACTGCGTCCGAGTACCGCGAGACCATTATCAAGCTCTGCACGCAGATATTCCTGACGGCCAATTTTCTTGGCACGGGTAAAGCCCGCTTTCACCTTAAAGATATTCGGCAACAGTACAGATGCGCCCTGCATCTTAAGCAGATAAGGTCGCGCCAGAATAGTAAAAGTCACCAATACCGCTGCCGGATTGCCTGGCAAACCAATAAACGGCACACCTTTCACATTACCATAAGCCATCGGTTTACCCGGCTTGATTGCCATACGCCAAAGGTTCAGCTCACCCAGCGCTTCAACAGCCGGTTTCACATGATCCTCTTCACCCACGGACACACCGCCAGTACTGATAATACAATCAGCCTGCTCAGCAGCCCGCGCCAGAGCATCAACAGTCCCTTGCAGGGTATCTTCAACAATCCCCAGATCGACGATCTCAAAGCCCATACCACGCAATAAGCCCTGCAAGGTAAACAGGTTTGAGTTATAGATCTGACCGGGTTTCAGCTCATTTCCAGGCATCACCAGTTCATCACCGGTTGCCAGCACCGCGACTTTAAGAGGACGATAAATCTTCACTCGGGCAATACCCACGGAGGCAAGCACACCCAGATGAGCCGCCTGTAAACGGGTACCAGCAGGCATAACACACTGCCCACTGACAACATCCTGTCCCTGCTCACGAATATTGCCATTCAATTCAGGCAACTGATTAATCTCAACCCAGGCGACATCGCCATCTTCACCGGCAGTGGTGTTTTCCTGCATCACTACCGCATTAGCACCTTCAGGGATTTCAGAGCCAGTAAAAATACGTGCAGCGGTATCCTCTTCTAACGGTAAAGGCGCGGTACCGGCAGGAATACGCTGTGATATTGTCAGTCGCTGCCCTTCGGCCAATCCACCAACATTGATGGCATAACCATCCATTGCACTGTTATCCCGTGGCGGCACATCCACCAGCGACAACTGATCTTCCGCCAGCACACGACCTAACGCATCATGCAGCGAAACCTCGACTGTTTCGCTAACCGCAATCGCATGATCCAGCAGTTGTTCCAACGCATCGGCAACCGGCATTAAGCCTGGCTGCACAGCATCACATCCACAGCCACTCATCCCCGGCTCCCACAAGCAGTATCCACCTGCTTCTGAGTCATCACCATCTCAACAAAATTACACGGACGGTGGCGGGCATCCAACTGCTCACGGATAATGCCATTCCAGGCGGTCTTACAGGCGCCCGTAGAACCCGGCATACAGAAGATAACCGTACGGTTTGCAACACCGGCAAATGCCCGGGACTGGACGGTAGAAGTACCGATCTCCTCATAGGAAAGCTGACGGAAAAGCTCGCCATAACCTTCGATCGCTTTATCAAACAGAGGCGTCAGAGCCTCCGGCGTTGTATCACGCGCGGTAAAACCAGTACCGCCGGTCACCAGAATCGCCTGAACGTCGACATCAGCAATCCACTTCGACACCACTGCACGCAGCTGATACACATCGTCTTTACAGATCGTACGATCCGCCAGATTGTGGCCGGCCTCGGTCAGACCCGCCACCAGTGCGTCGCCCGAAGTATCATTCTCCGGTGTACGCGTATCCGATACAGTTAACACTGCGATCTGCAATGGCTGAAAAGGTACATCTTTCTTCGCGTGACCCATGAGCGGTCTCCAATTAAAAACTTTGCAAAAACTATCTCCTGGATTAACCAGGAACTCTTAACAGCCTATTTATCGCCAAACCGGCGCCAACTGCAATAACCAAGATCAATTGTGCCGTAATGTACCACTTTATATCCAGCTATCACTGTTGAGGAATATTCCTACTTAGGCATTAGAATGTGGTAAGTAACACCCCATCAGCCAAACCAGGCTTTCAAACAAAAACTTCGCCCTGCAACATACCCGCAATAACTATTCACTACACTTGGGCTCTATACGGCACAGCACGTGCTACACAGATAATTAATCAAACAACGCAACCGCAAAAAAAGTTACAAAAAAATGTACAATTTTTCGCCTGATAAAATTTCATCCACAGCGACGTCATGATATCATTGCGCGGTTAATACAGGCCTGCCAGCTGTAACGATTCCCGTATAATTATGTCAAGGGAAAACAGTGCCTGCTTCAGACAAGGACTCAAAAGGACTTCGGCACCATGAAAAACCGGACTTTAAACAGCGCACTGGCGCTCCCTGTTATTTTGTTCTCCAGCCATTCCGTTGCGGCCATTGAACCTGCTTCCATCGATGCAGGCCCGATCCGCATTGTACCAATGGCATCTGTTCAGACGGGCTATGATGACAACATCCTCAGCACATCTGACAACGAACAGGATGATATCATCACCGTGCTGACCCCTTCTGTTCAACTGATTGCCGAAGATGGCGTTAACGCATACCGTGTTGCTTATCGTCTGAGTCAGGGTATCTATAACGACAGCTCTGACGATAACTATCTGGATCACGACCTCTCTGCTGACGCACATCTGGAATTCAGCCACCGTAGCGTCCTCGATCTGAAAGCAGCATATTCACGTGGACACGAAACCCGGGGCACCGGCCTGAGCGCAACCGGCGGTATCGCCAACGCAATCGACTCTCCACTGGAATACGACACTAAAACAGTAGGTTTCAACTATACCTTCGGTGCTGAAGATGCCACCGGTCGTATTGAACTGTTCGCTGATCACCTGGATCGTGAATATCAGAACTTCCGTTCGATCACCGAAGCCCGTGATGCGACAGAAACCACTGCCGGTGCGATTTTTTACTATCAGGTTGCACCGAAAACATCGCTGCTGTTCGAAGCGCGTAATAAAAACATCGATTACGATGTAGATGGCGGCAACTCCCTGGACAGCAATACCTGGAAGTACTTCATCGGTGCCACCTGGCAGTCCACTGCTAAAACCAGCGGTACTGTAAAGATCGGTCGCACAGAGAAAGATTTCGATTCTTCTGCTCGTGAAGACTTCTCCGGTACCAGCTGGGAAGCCTCTGTTCGCTGGCAACCACGTACATACTCCACCGTTGATCTTTCTACCGGTCGTGTAGAAAAAGAAACCAGCGGTAACGGCAACTTCATCGACAACAGCTTCGTGAACATCAACTGGAATCACGCCTGGACCGATATCGTAAGCACCGATATGGGTATCGGCTTCTCCAGCGATGATTACGAAGGCGCAGCCGATGAGCGTAAAGATGAGACTACCAGCCTGAACCTGGGTCTGAATTACGATTTCCGTCGCTGGCTGACCTTCGGCGTGGCGTATCAGTACAACGATACTGACTCCAATATTGCCAACACCGACTACAAGAAGAATGTCTACCTGCTGACAGTCAATGCATCACTGTAATTTGCTGTATAAGAGACGCTTTTTATGATTCGTTGCAATACCTACCTGAGAGCCGTACTCGCTGCGGCTCTGCTTTTTATCGCCACTCTGGTTAACGCTCAGGGACAGGCACTGTCTGATTACCGCCTGGGCTCCGGCGACCTGCTCAGTATTCAGGTATATGGCGAGGAGGATCTCAGCATGGAGATCCGCCTCAGTGATGCAGGTACGATCGCCTATCCATTCCTGGGTGAGTTGAAAATCCTGAACATGACGATTGGTAAACTCAGCAAAACCATCACCGATGGTCTTGCCGACGGCTATCTGCTCAACCCGAATGTCAGTATCACGGTGGTTGAGTATCGCCAGTTCTTTATCAATGGTGAAGTCAAAGAACCCGGTGGTTATCCCTATCAACCGGGCCTGACACTGCAAAAAGCAGTTGCGCTGGCTGGCGGTTTCACAGAACGGGCATCTAAAAGCAAGCTTTACCTTGCCCACGAAGGCGAGGTCGGCGATCCCCGTATCGTCAAACTGAACACCCAGATTCAGCCGGGTGATGTCATTACTATTGATCAGAGTTTCTTTTAAGTAAGCGCCTTCTGATAAGCAGATTATCTGCGTAACAATTTCATCGGATAAGATCGGAAAGTATGGATACTCAAAAGCCCCAGGAAAACTTTTCCCGCATGATGGCGGACGATGTCATCGACCTGCGCCAATACTGGAACACTATTAACCGTCATAAGTGGGGTATTCTCGGCTTCGCTATCGTAGTGACGATGCTGACCACACTGGTCGTATTTTCCATGCAACCGGTTTACCGTGCGCAGGCCACACTGCTGATCGAGTCTCAGAATGCCAACGTAGTCTCCATTGAAGAGGTCTATGGACTGGATTCCAGCAACAACGAGTATTACCTGACCCAGTTCGAAATTCTGAAGTCGCGCCAACTGGCTGAACGGGTCATTAAGAAATTCAATCTCACAGAACATCCCGAATTTAATCAGCCTCCCGGGATGATCTCAAAGGCCAAAGAGTATATTAAAAGCCTGCTTCCACTAGGCATAGAAGAAACGCTTACCCCTGAAGACCTTGCTCGAATTAAGCTGCAGGAAGTCACTGAGCAATTTCAGAAAAACCTGACTATCTCCCCAGTCAGAAAAACGCAACTGGTTAAAATCAGCTACTCATCGTTTGATCCGGTACTGGCTGCGGAAATTGCCAATGCGATCGGTGAAGCTTATATCGAAAATAATCTTGAAGCCCGTCTTGAGCTGACTTACAAAGCATCCGAGTGGCTGCTGGAGCGTTCCAGCGGTCTGTATGACAAATGGAAAGAAGCAGAAGCCAAAGAGAAGGCTTACCGCCAACAGGAAGGTATCGTAGGTCAGGATGGCGGTGTTGATATTGCCAACAGTGAGCTCGACCTGGTTTCAGAAAAGCTGGTTGATGCCCGCCGTGACCGGATCTCGCTGGAAAATCTATATTCTCAGATTCGTCGCCTGAATAAGGGCAATCCTGAAAGCTTTGAGCGTATCCCTGCCGTACTGCAACATCCTCTGGTTCAAACACTAAAAGGAGCCGTTCTTGAAGTAGAACTGAAAAAATCAGAGCTGGCGAAAATCTACGGCAGTAAGCACCCGAAAATGATCGCGGTAGAATCAGAAGTATCTAATGCACGCCGCAGCCTGAATGCTCAGATTATGTCGGTAGTCAACGGTATCGAAAACGAGTACCGCGCAGCCCGTGCCGGCGAGCAGTCCCTGCAATCAGCTGTTAATCAGGCAAAGCAGGATATCCGTTCCATCAGCAACAAGCAGTACAGACTGAAAGAGCTGGAACAGGATACCGAAGCTCAACGCCAGCTTTATGAAACCTTTGTAAACCGTCTGAACGAAACCAATGCCACAGGCGATCTGCAAACCGCTAACGCCCGGGTAGCTGATCCAGCACAACCACCGCAGAAGCCTGCAAAGCCTAAGAAAGGCCTGATTATTGCTCTGGCATTTGTTGTCAGCTTTATGTTCGGTATTATGTTCTCCTTCCTGCTGGAGGCACTGAACAACACCCTGAAAACTCCTCAGGATGTCGAGAACAAGCTGGGGGCAACCATGCTGGGTTTGCTTCCAAAACTGCCTAAACGCGGTAAGAAAAACAACCAGAGCTATGCAGAATATCTGGAACAACCTCAGTCAACCTTTGCCGAAGCTGTTCGGACTATCCGAACCGGTTTAGTGCTTTCCGCACTGGACAACCCTCACAAGGTGCTTAGCTGCACATCATCGGTTCCGGGTGAAGGGAAGACATCAACAGCACTCAGTCTGGCCTACTCACTGGGTCAGATGGAAAACGTATTGCTGATCGATGCGGATATGCGTCGCCCTTCTATTGCTAAATCCTTTGAAATTTCCGGTAAGGCCCCGGGTCTGTCGAACCTGGTTGCAGGCACAGCCAAACTGGAAGAGTGTATTCACACCATTGAACACGCAGGCATCGACGTAATGACCGCGGGTATCATTCCACCTAACCCGTTGGAACTGCTGTCTTCACGTCGCTTCGCTAAAGTGCTCGAGATTCTGGAAACCAAGTACGACCGTATCGTGATTGATACCGCGCCAACCCAGGCGGTGAGCGATGCTCTTGTGCTTGCACCACACGTTGGCGCAATGGTCTATGTGGTCAAAGCTGATGACACCAATCACCAGCTGGCAAAATCCGGCCTTAAGCGCCTGAGCAATGTTAACGCACCGGTTATCGGTGTCGTACTGAACCAGGTGGATATCAAAAAAGCCGCCAAATACAGCGGTGAGTGTGGCGGTTACTACGATGCTTACGGCTACACCGCAGAAGAGCAAAGCGCCAGATGATTGACCTGCACTGCCATATTCTGCCCGGCATAGACGACGGTCCAGCGACCCTTCAAGAGTCGCTGGAACTCGCCAGAATTGCTGTAGAAGATGGCATCAGGCACATTGTGGCAACGCCTCATATTCACCCGGGACGCTATGAAAACAGCATTGCGACAATACAACCCGCGCTTGAACAGCTTCAGTCAGCACTTGAAGATGAAGGTATTCCGCTAACACTGGGTCTGGGTGCTGAGGTACGTATTTCTGTTGAGATGCTGTCAATGATACCGTCTGGCAAAATCCCCTTTATAGGCGAATGGGATGAGCAGAAAGTACTGCTACTGGAATTGCCACACAGCCACATCCCTCCGGGAAGCGATAAACTGGTCGACTGGCTGTTAGCCCGGGACATCATTCCGATGATTGCACACCCTGAACGGAACAAAGACATCCTCAACGATCTGAGCAAGATCAACCCATTCATCGAACGAGGCTGCCTGCTGCAGGTCACTGCCATGTCGGTTGCGGGTAAATTTGGCGACGGAGCTTACCAGAGAGCCCGGGAGCTCCTGGAACGCGACTGGGTAACAATACTGGCTACTGACGCTCATAACGCTAATCGCCGCCCACCGGTTCTGAGCGAAGGAATGGAAGCTGCTGCATCTGTGATTGGCCACGAGGCGGCCCAACAACTGGTATTCACCAATCCTGAAAAGATCATCGCACACGCGCATGGATAATCCTGGCAAAACCTCTTCAGGCGTTACATCACAATCCGATATCAGCGCCGCGCAACAGACCCGATGGAGGATTCTGACCATTCCCGCTATCGGCCTGCTCATCTATCTGAGCTATCTGGCGATCGGTATAGGCATTGCTGACCTGTACTCATACACGCCGAGACAGAAAATCGAATTCTGGCAGGACAATCAAGCTCAACCAGAATCAGCCGAGCTGGCACAAGCACTGAACAATATCAGACACTCTATCAACTGGACTCCTGATAATGGTGAGTACCGGGATATCGAAGGCCTGTTACTTTACTATCAGGCAATCAATGAGCAGAGCGCCGGTAATGCAGAGGGTTTTATCGCACTGACCAGCAGTGCCCTGAACAGCTTCCGCAAGGCTGCAGAGCTAAGACCGCGATGGCCTTACAGCCAGGCCAATGTCGCGCTGATGAAATCAGCATTAGATCAGTACGATCAGGAATTTGAACAAGCAATCGAACGGGCAACACGATTCGGTCCTTGGGAAAACGCTGTGAACATCAGCGTAACCACTGCTGGCTTTGCAGGCTGGCATCAGCTTGATACGCAGACACAAAAGCGCGTACTGGAAAATACCGAACGTGGTTTAAACCGTAATATAAAACAGATAAAACAGCAGCTTAAAGCAATTAACAAATTAAACCTGGCCTGTATTCACATTAAATCTGGGGTTTCCAGAAAGAAATTGTGTGGCTATTGATTCATCGACTTCAGGGCCCCACCATCAGATTTGCCCATGATATAATAAGCGCCTATCTCTTCCTGGAATCGATCTATCCGA
>JAOXSA010000262.1 GCA_025800245.1 Amphritea sp.
GTGGTGTCGCGGGAAGCTTGCTCGCCCACTGCACGTGCGCTGTAACACGTTGCTGTGAATTGTGCACTCTGGTGCTGTGTCGGTGCGGACTCTGATTCTCTCTCTCTTCGTACCACCTTATAGATTCAGGGGACGGTGCTGCTTGGGTGTTGTCGCGTATTTGCAGTAAACTGTATATCGCTGAGTATTCGCGATCTATTAGTGTCGACATCACAGGTCTAGTGGCGACGGATACGTTCGACCACAAAAGCACAGAGCATCCTACAAAGTGGTTTCGGAGCTGGTTTAAGGTATCCCAAGAGTGCGTGAGAGAGGAAATTGGAGAGCGGTGAGTTGACAACGAAAGAGCAAGAGTGGAAGATTGTTCCTTAAAGCGATTTGCGGAGTTCAAGCTTTTACGCTGGAACCAAGCTGTGCTGGAGGAAGGACAGTTTAGAGGACGACCAAGACGTTGACAAGTGTATAGTAAGACTGGGGATTTGGTATCGGGAATTTTGCAGGGAATTGGAACCAGTTGTGGAGCGAAGACTCAGTGGCGGCGGAAAAGAGGATTCGAACAATTTTGCAGTGAAGAACATTTGCGCAGGGAACTTCGTCGAAGATGTCATCACCCAGCCACAGCCCTTCAGAAACGAGGTCGCAGGATAGTGTGCACGGCATCTCACAATTTGGGGCTGCCGCTGCAATGGAAGACACTGCGTCGTCAGTCAACTTAGGCCGGCGGCGTCCATCTCCGACTCGGACTGGGGGTTCTGAGTTCCCCAATACTGTGTTCACGCATGGGATTGCGGTGGTTAGATCGCGTTCAGCATCACCGCGACCGCATAGGTCTCTATCGCCCCTGGGTGTGTCAGTTGCGCAACGACGTGTGCAGCTGGCCGCCCAGTCGGCGGCTATGGCCGTTTCAGGCGTTGGACGCATAGAGGCAGAGACGCATCACGTACGCGACCTAGTGGAAGCTACGTCAGCTGAAGCGAAGTCTGTGCGCGGTGAAGTCGAAAGCCGTATCGCTGAATTAGTGGCGGCAAGCCAAGCAAGCGCGTCACAGTTGGCGGAACAAGTGGCAACTCAAGTGACGAAAGTCGCTGAGTATACGGATGCGCAGGCGTCGCAAGTAGCAGCGGACGTAACCGCGCGACTAGGTAAAGAGGTGCAAGCGGCTGCGAGTAGCGCCGCCGCGACTACCGAGATAATGACGTGCACCGTGGTAG
>JAOXSA010000271.1 GCA_025800245.1 Amphritea sp.
CATGTACGAACCGGTAACTATCGCTACAGCCCGCTGGGTGGAAGGCGATGACCGTAAGCTGGAAGAGTTTCGTAAGAAGGGTGATACCAATCTGGCGATAGATGGCGGCGGCTTGCTTACCTATCTGGCACCGACCCGGGTAAACCTGAGCCTCACCGAAGAGCGTTGGCCTGATCTGCAATTCCGTTCCACTCGGGAACACTAAAAAAGCGCCTTCGGGCGCTTTTTTATTAGTTACGAGGGAGTGCTTCCTGGCAGCAGTGAAAGCATGAGGGAATGCTAGGTAGCGAGGGGCTTCCAGCCCCGATAAATGTTTTAGCATAATACTGACTCATCGGGGCTGGCACCCAAGGGCATGATAAAGCCCCTCCTACACAAAGCAGATATTGTTTCGCCACTCGCCATCAGGCGATTTATACTTTCCTCTATGCAATTAATCGATACCCACTGCCATCTCGACTTCCCGGTATTAAGGGACAATATTGATGATGTTCTATTCCGTGCCCGTCAGCAGGGGGTGCAGCAGTTTGTAGTGCCTGGTGTTCAGAGAAGTAACTGGCAATCAGTGTTGGAGCTGTGTGGGGCAAGCAGCGGCTTGTACCCGGCATTGGGGTTGCATCCGTGTTTTCTGCAGCAAGACCATGCTGATGATCTTGAGTTGCTGGAATCCCTGTTACGGCAACATCCTGAGCTGGTGGCAGTGGGGGAGATCGGCCTGGATCTGTTTATTCCTGATGCTGATCTGGAGCATCAGCTTGAAATACTGGTTCCGCAGCTGGAGTTGGCAAAACAGTTTAATAAACCGGTTCTGTTACATGTTCGCAAAGCCCATGACCAGATGCTCAGACAGTTACGACGACTGAAGTTACCTCGAGGAGGCTTTGTGCATGCGTTTTCCGGCAGTGAACAGCAGGCAAAAATCTATCTGGATCTCGGTTTTAAACTGGGTATTGGCGGCTCTGTAACCTATGAGCGGGCCAGAAAGCTGAGACAGCTGGTGAGTGATCTTCCGCTGGATAGCTTTGTGCTGGAAACGGATTCTCCGGATATGCCTTTGTCTGGTTATCAGGGGGAAACCAATTATCCGGAGCGGGTAAGAATAGTTGTTGAGGCCTTAGCAGGGCTGAGAGAAGAGTCTGCAGCAGATATTGCAGCGGTTACATCAGCAACCGCTGCAAAGATACTCGGTCTTCAGAACTCTTTATCGTCGTAGTAGGCAGCATGAATTCGTTCCATGACTTTCCATACTGTATCTGTTTTATCGTTGATAGGTAGTTTGTAGTAACGACCGTTATCACTGATTTTCTCTGGCGTGTAGCTCTGATCCGCAGGACGCAGCATCATCTTCAGCAGGCTGCCACGGTAGTTCGGATAGCTGATTTTCTGACCATAAGCTTCCTCAATAGGGGCAGCATAGAGGGTGCCGTTAGTGATTGTGCTCAGGTTGTGACATGCACCGGTATTACCGAGACAGAAACTGTAATCTTTCAGATCGACAACATAGTAACTGGTGTCTTTTGGCTCAGAAGGCTCAATGATGTTGCTTACACAACCTGTCAGGCTGATCGCTAACAGGGCGGTACTGATCATTTTTAGCATGGCTTGAATCCTTAAAAGTTATCCCTGACAGGGTTTCAGGTCATATCGTCGAACGGGTTATCAATCTTCAGGCTGACAGGTTTGTTATAGCCTGGCAGGGAGATGCTATCGTGACTGATTGTCAGATCCTCACCGCCCAGTACATTGTGATCATAGAGATAGATCGGGCGGGTCAGTCCCTTAATGCTGTTCTGGTTATAGGACTGAGCCTGTTCACGGGTGATATTGAGCTTGTCCTGATACTGATTAATCGCTGTCTGGCCATGGCGTTTCAGCAGCATAGAGCGGGTTACCTGAGGTGACAGGACGACCGCGCTGGCATTATTACCGCCAAAGCCTTTTGAGTTCAGCAATACGGAGTCCATACCTTCTGTACCGACCTCCATATGCTGGTTGCTGAGCATCAGGTTGCTGGCGTGGATGTCGTCAGCGAATTCCGGTGTGGTCAGAATGCCCGGGATGTAGCCGTATTGCCATACGCCAAGGGACAGGTTGAACTGATCACCACCCGCGGTACCCTGTGAGTGGCCGACATAGCTCTTCAGTGCTGCAACGCGCCAGTCCTGGATACCGAAGGCCTTAGCCGTTTCGTTAATTACGTGTGATTCCGTGACCCGGTTCTGTGGGGTGCTGGTACCGTGTGCCTGAACAAAACTGCGTTGTTGCAGAGACTGCTGTCCGAGCATGGATTCAACCAGTGCGGCGGCTTTGCCCAGAGTAATATAATTGCCGATACCCGGTGCAGAAATCGACTTCTTGTGGCCGTCAGCATTAACAAATACTTCAGGTACTGCACCATGGATCTCGGCACCCAGCTCCAGCGCCAGATCATCACTCATCAGTAGAGTGAACTGAGTGGATTCTGCAATGGTAAAGCCACAGTTAAATCCAAATGGACGGCAGGCCTGGCGATAATGCTGCTCTGTCAGCTGATCGACATTATCCAGTGCCCGCAGATCTTTGTCTTCTGCCAGCGCACCCATAGCGCGGAAGCCTTCGATCACCTCCGGAGTGACAGGTGCATCGCTACCGCCGACCAGAACCACTTTACGGCGGCCGGAGCGGATATCGTTTACCGCGCTGCGCAGGTTATAGAGATAGGTCGCACATGCGCCTAAAGCACCACCGGTGACGCCGACACTGCCTAATACGTAAGCATTAACGAAGTCTGCAGGCATCTGAGCATAACCCAACGGCATCTGCTTTGAGGTGGTGCGCTTGCCGATAGATGGGAACTTGGTCAGGCCGCCAAAGCCAAAATCATCCAGTTGGCCGATAGAGTTGCTGGCATAAACGCCGATCTGGTCCGGACTTACCGACGCAGCAATGGTGTCCCAGGGAATACCCGTCGACTGCAGCGCATCTGATGCTCCGAATACGGTCATCTGAAGATTGCGGGGGTGATTGCGGGACTGATACAACTTGCCGGGTTCAAAGCCTGAAGGCAGCTGACCTGCGGCCTGAACCTGTGCTTCTTTATAGCCCGGGAAAATAACACTGAGGTCGCCCTTGAGGGTGACTTCTACCTGTGTGGACGACAGAGGGGTGACGACCCAGTTCGCTGGAAGTTGCTGTGGCAGCTGGCGCTTGCGTAGAGTAAAACGCACCGGCTCATCGCTGTTCAGTGTCGCGGGTTTGTTGAAGGTGACTTTGTTGATATCAAAGCATTCAGCTTCAATGCGACGAATCAGTGTTTGATTGAGAATCTGATCGGAAATCTCGTTGATCAGTTCTTCAGTACTGTGTCGGTTACCATCCTGATCAACATATCCGCCTTCGGTGTACTGCGCCAGTCCCATCAGGGTAGCCAGATCGAGCAGGGTCTCCTGACGGTCACTCTGATTCAGCTTATCCAGTATCAATCGGCGATAGCCATGGTGAAAGGAGCTACGTCCGGCCGGGCTGACGCCGCCGAAACCCACAATGACAGGAAGCTGAGACAAGTGACAACCCTCGGAGCTGATCGATATCGAAGTAATACAAATTGTTTACAAGACTATGAAACAGATTCTATAAGTTGTTGTGAGCACTGACCAGATCTAACCGGTTAATTTTGGGTAACTAAGCCTGCATTAAGGTTAAAAAAGTAAGATTATTGGCCAGTTGAATGTCGATATACGGAACTTTGCCTCCTGACAGATATCTGAAGAGGCCCTGATAGATGAGGTTTTCTGATGAAAAAGATAGTTTTCCTGGCTGCTGCAATCACTCTGGCGGGTTGTCAGACTCTGGATCCATACACCCAACAGCCTAAAACCAGTAATGCTACAAAAGGTGCGGGAATCGGTGCTGTAGCCGGAGCGGTACTGGGACATGCTGTCGCAGGAAAGGGGAATAAGACAGAAGGGGTTATTGCCGGTGCACTGGTGGGCGGAGCAGTCGGTGGCGGTATCGGTTATTACATGGATCAGCAGGAGATGCTGTTGCGGCAGGAGCTGGAAGGCACGGGAGTCCGGGTTGAGCGAATCGGGGATTCCATTCGCCTGATCATGCCTGGAAATATTACTTTCCCGACCAATTCCTACAATATTCAGCAGGGCTTCTATCCGGTATTGGATTCTGTAACTAAGGTATTGGCTGAGTTTGATAAGACAGCCGTCAATGTAGATGGCTTTACTGATAGTACTGGTTCATTTGAACACAACCAGACGCTGTCTGAGCGTCGTGCTGCGAGCGTGTCACAGTATCTTGCCAGTGGCGGTGTTAATGCGTTGCGTCTGCAGTCACGGGGGTACGGGGAGCGTTATCCGGTGGCCAGCAATGACACAGCATCGGGGCGGGCATTAAATCGCCGGGTTGAGGTCAATATTCGCGGCACCCAGCAGTAAGAGCGAAGCGGAGCAAGGCGGGCATGGCCCGTCTAGACCGTCTCGCAAGCGAGACTCGCTCGACTGCATTGCAGAGCAATGCTTGCTAGTGGCTCGAAAAGCGAAAAGCGCGGGCATTTCTGATAGTGTGGGAGCGGCATCTTGCCGCGATGGGCAAGAGAGATTGGACCTGAAAGACAGAATCCTGTTTGTGGTTCGATAATCGTAGGGTGCGTTATAACGCACCTTGATTGATTTTGGTGCAATACGCTGACGCTATTGCACCCTACGATAATAATCAGAGATTCTGGTTAGCTATGAGTTTGATTGGAAGAATAATAAAACCGAACATTGTTTCGCTACTCGCTACTCGCTACTCGCTACTCGCTACTCGCTACTCGCTACTCGCTACTCGCCACTCGCCACTCGCCACTGATCCTCAGTGGCTAATCACAACATCATCCGGTTGGATGTTGTAGATTTCACCATCTTCAGTGAGTCGGCCAACAGCGAAAGTGGGTTGTACTTCTGTCACTGTCATGGTTTTTCGGGTGTTACTCAGCTGTACATGGCTGCGCATATCTTCTGTGTAAAAGCTGGATTTACGATAGACAGTGAGTTTGTCGCCCTGTTTTATCCCTGAGAGCGCGCCGGCATTAAACCACAGAAATGGCCCTTCACTGCGGGTGATGCGCGCCGAGAAAGGCTTGCAGCGCAGCTCTTTGTTGAGGTCTTCAGTAACCTGCTTCAGAAGTTGAGACGTTTGCTGGCCATATTCCATACGCCAGAATTCAGCGCTACCGAACCCTGTGCGGGTTTCCGGTGGCAGATGCCAGCGACCGGCCGTGGCGTACTGTTTATTGAATAACAGTGCGCCGGTGAAACCATCGTGAATGTAGAGGTCCATCACCAGGCTACGCATATGGCGCTTGCTCTTGTAGTCCAGACGGTTATACAGATCGACCAGAATATTGCGATTCGGATCAATGACCGATGAATCCCGCATGGTCATATCCCGGATTACACCGGAAACGATATATTGCACGTCCAGCTGTCGGGTGAAATCCAGAACGGTCGTCAATGCGCCGGCACTGAGTTGCCGGGTAGGCGCATTCTGTGCGCTATCATGAACATTCAGCATGCCTGCATTCAGCGCACGGAGATTGGTCATCTGATTGATATTGTTGCTTAGCAGATTGCTCAGTTCAGTCTGAATACTGCCCAGATCTCCCAGGCTGGCCTGGGCTGGATGCAGCATTGGGAAGGCGGTGATGGCAACCGACTTCTGATAACCGTGTCCCTGTACACTGCCGGCACAACGTTCATCGAACTCTATTTCGGTGCGAATTTTTACAAACAGTGTGCGGCCAGAGATACGCTCATCGAGAATTTCGACGTTACTGGCAGTTCCCAGTGTACTGACCTGCATATTGTCAATGCTCAGAACGCCTTGCTGAATACTCTGAGTGCTACTGATAATCGCGCTGGCCTGAAGGGATGCCTGTTGGGTTGCGTCTCTGATTGCGGCCTGGCGGGCAGAGTCTATATCTTTATTAAAAATGATCGCACTGCCTTCGGCCTCCATGGTGACGGCGTGGACGGAAAGACTGAACAGGCTGCATAGCAGAATCGTGAAGATACGGATCATAAAATTAAATAAAGACACTGGCTGACCGATAATCTCACTAAAGTATGCAAATTATTGCTCTGATGCAATAAGGCGGGGACTGCTTAAGGTAATGATTTATGATAGCTTTAGCGGATAACTTCAGTCAGGTATTGATGCAGATGAGAGTGTCTATTCTGCTGTTAGCAGTGATGCTGGCAGGTTGTGTTTTTCAGGAACAGAGCAAAGAACCGGTGCCGGTTGCGGTCACCAGTATTGATCCAAAGGCTCTGGAGGCTATGCAGGAAGCGGAAGCTGCAAATCTTGAAGCGCGTAAAGAGCTGAAAAAGCATGAAGTCACGGTGGTCAGTAAGCATGCCTGGGGTGCCGATCCGCTGAGTGAGGCGGTTGCGCAGATGGCGGTTCAGTTGAATGTCGGCCTGACAGGAAACCGGGTGAAGAAGCTGCCGATTGCGATTCTTCCCTTTGTGCAGCTTGGCAGTAAGGCATCCGGTACGCCTACAGGAGAGCGTTTGAGCGAAAATTTTATCTACCAGATGCAGCAGCATGGCTACAATCTGGTGGATTACAGAGCGGTGAGTCTGAATACCTCAGCGAAAGATCCTCTTTCGACCGCCAGTCTGTCTGGTCTTCATAGTCGATATCGGATTCATTTTGTGCTTACCGGTACCTATACCCAGCATCAGGATGGCATTGTCATTAATGCCCGGATTCTGGATGCTACAACCCGCCAGATTCTGGCGGCGGCACAGACCAGTGTTCCAGTCGTGCGTCTTGAGGGTGCCCTGCCGGGTTATGATCCGGTGAAATCACTGGATAGTGGATACATTATTGAGAATGGTACCCGTCAGCGCGATCAGCAGGAGAGTGAAGAGTGAGTTTTAAAACCGTATACCGGAGTCTGTGCTGTGTATTGCTGGCATTGGTGTTGGGCGGTTGTGAAACCGTTGTTGAGTCGACCAAAGAGATCGTGTCGGCGCTGCCGGATCTGCCGCCGAGAGTTGATAATACGCCAGTTGAACCAAACTGGGTTCAGGTAACCGGTTATGCGCCGATCAGTCTGCAGGCTGGTCAGACTGAACAGCACAAGGTGTTGATGGCGATGAAAGCGTCCAAGCTGGATGCCTATCGTGAACTGACTGTACTGGTGCATGGGCAGTATCTCTCAGGTACGACCTCGGTGAAAGATATGATGCTGCAGAATAACCGTTTTGAAGGTGCTGTTGCCGGTATTATTCGCGGTGCCCGGGTGGTGAAGAGTTATCCGGTTCAGACCGATGTTTATGCGACTATCCTGGAAATTGATCTGAACCAGGTGCAGCGAGCCTGGCAGGTCAGTAACTAGTTTTCTGGTTGAATTATAAAAAAAACGCGGCATTGGCCGCGTTTTTTTATAGCTGGTCCACTTATTCTGGCTTTTGAGTAGCCTCGAAAGCAGCCAGTTGCTCAGGTGTCGCTTTCTTCTGGTATTGCGCTTTCCAGTCTGCGTAAGGCATGCCGTAGACCTGTTCGCAGGCTTCTTCATAGCTCATCTCTACACCCTGCTCGTCGGCGGCAGCTTTGTACCATTTAGACAGGCAGTTGCGACAGAAGCCCGCCAGAATCATAAGGTCGATGTTCTGAACATCTTTGCGGTCATCAAGGTGTTTAACCAGACGGCGGAAAGCGGCGGCTTCCAGCTCTGTTTGTTGTTGTTTATCCATTGTCAGTCCTTAAAATTTACTGGCTGTGTTCGTCCAGCTGCTGGCAGATGCTCTGTTGCAGCCGTTCGCACAGATCAGGGTCGCTAATTGGCTGGCCCTGATCATCAGTGATGAAAAAGTAGTCTTCTACCCGCTCGCCGACGCTGGCGATTTTCGCTTTGCGGACGGAGATGCCAAAATCGACAAAAATACCACCCAGTCGTGCCAGAAGGCCCGGGCGGTCAGGTGTGATGACTTCCAGAGTGGTCAGATGTGTTGCCGGATCAGTGCTCAGGTTAACCTGAGTCGGATAGGCAAACAGTTTCATCTGCCGTGGTATGCGGCGTTGAATAATTGCCGGGTAATCATCGGGATCATCCAGCTCTTCGGTCAGACTCAGCTGAATCTGATCAAGATACTCATCGTCGTCAGGCAGAGGCAGGTTGTCTTCCGTCAGAACGGTATAGGTGTTCAGTGCCTGGTTGTTATCGGCAACCATGATCCGGGCGTCCTGAATATTCAGGTGTAGCTGGTCCAGTGCTGAAGCCGCTGCCGCAAACAGGCTGGGCAGGTCCCGCACATAGATGAATATCTCAGTAGCCCCTTCGAATGCCCGGTAGGAGGTTTTCCGAATCATAACCAGAGGAAGATCAGAATCACCGTGCTCCAGAATTGCCTGAGTCTGCCAGGCGATATGCTGTGGCTGTTCGCGCAGGAAGTAGTCTTCCCCGAGCAGATTCCAGAATTCCAGAACCTCCGCTTCGCCGTAGCCTTTGCGTTTGAGAATTGCCAGAGCCTCAGCCTGAATCTGTTCGATCCGATCCTCTTTATTGATCGGATTTTCAAGGCCGCGGCGCAAAGCCCGTTTGGTATCTGTATACAGTTGGCGCATGAGCGTTGCCCGCCAGCTGTTCCAGAGGTTGTGGTTGGTGGCATTGATATCCGCAACTGTGAGCAGATACAGGTAATCCAGGTGGACGATGTCGCGGACCTGCAGAGCAAACTGATGAATAACATCCGGATCTGAGATGTCTTTACGCTGTGCAGTCATCGACATCAGCAGGTGGTTGCGTACCAGCCATTGCACCAGGTGGGTATCCCATTTGCCCAGATGATGGCGCTCGCAGAAGTGAATGACGTCTTCTGCTCCCAGTTCTGAGTGATCTCCGCCGCGGCCTTTTGCGATATCGTGGTAAAGGCCGGCGATGTAGATCAGTTCCAGCTTTGGAATCTGGTTGATGATCCGGTGAGCGATAGGGAACTGCTCACGGTTATCATCATGACGGAACTGGCGGATTTTCTGAATAACCTTCAGGGTATGAGCGTCAACGGTGTAGATATGAAACAGGTCATGCTGCATCTGGCCAATAATGCGCCCGAACTCCGGCAGATAAAGCCCGAGTATGCCGTAGCGGTTCATGCGCTTCAGCTCAGTAGAGACCTGATTGTCCTGGCGCAAAAGTTCCATAAACAGTGACGTGTTGCGGATATCATTACGGAACTCATCATCGATCCGATGACGGTTGTTACGGATCAGGCGGATCGTGGAGGCCCGTACTCCTTTGATCTGTGGATTCTGTGCCAGCAGCACGAACATCTCCATCATTGCAAAAGGGTGATGTTCAATAATCTTCGGGTGTGCTGCTTTGATAAAACCGTTGTGAAGGTTGAAACGGTTGTTCAGCGGTTCGATCGTCTGCTCTTCTTCACGGCGCAGAATGACTTCGTCGAAGTACTGCAGCAGCATGTTGTTGAACTCAGACATCGCTTTCGCGACCCGGTAATATTTGATCATGAACTGCTCGACCGCCAGTGCTTCGCTACTGTCGGTATAGCCAAAGAAGTCAGCCAGAGTACGCTGATGATCAAACAGAAGCCGGTCTTCTCTGCGCTTGCAGAGCATGTGCAATGCATAGCGGACGGTCCACAGATAAAGCTCGCCTTTATTCAGAGTGTCGAGCTCCTGTTCGGTGACAAAACCGTGGTCTACCAGATCACGGATATAGGTTGCACCGAAATGACGCTTTGCGACCCAGCCGATGGTTTGCAGATCGCGCAAGCCTCCGGGGGAGTTTTTCAGGTTAGGCTCAAGGTTGTATTCGGTATCGTTAGTTTT
>JAOXSA010000213.1 GCA_025800245.1 Amphritea sp.
CGTAACCAGGGGCATCGGGCCTTCGAGTCTGAGGCCGTTGTCGAAGGCCTGAACAGCACGGATCATTACCTGAGGCAAAGCCATCAGGATGAACAGGGTAAGAGAGCGACCGGGGAGCCCGATGATGACACAGTATAAACACCCCCAACACGACTTCCCCTTAGCAGAGCGTCGCTTAACCGCCAGAGGCACGCTGAACTGGTGGGCGCTTGATGAAAACAAATACCCCTGCCGTGCCAACGTGGCGATCACGCCTTTAATCAATGGTGAGCGGGCCTTTGCCGCCGTTGAAGATGCGATTCTGAAGGCAGAACACGCCATTGATATTATCAGTTGGGGGTTTGATCCGGCCATGCGCCTGACCCGCCCGGGCGGTAAAAGGCTGGGCGATCTCCTGATTGAGCGTGCGACAAAACAGCAAGTGGCGGTGCGAATCCTGATCTGGAAAAACAAACTGGCCAACCTGATGGAAAATACGGTGATCGGTGATGGCCTGTATGGCAGCGGCGGCACCGCGATCGGTTCCGGGGTGCTGCATAACAGCGGCATCTTCAGTGAGCCGGGCAGTGGGCCGGAAATGGAGCGACTGTGGCAGGAACGTGAACGCTCAGTGTTGCACTATGATCGCCTGATTCAGCACTTTCATCATGCGCACGATCCAGGGCAACGGCAGCACTTGCAGCAACAGATTGCACAACTGAGCCAGCAACTGACGCAATTGGAAAAACGCCTCGACCAACTCAGCCAGGGCAGTTATGGCAGTAAAATCACCGGCAGCGGCGGCACCGCCCATGAAGCCGATGATGATGTCTATACCCGCAACTGGTTTTACCATGTACAGAACAACCAATATCCGACCCTGGAGTTTCGTACCCGGGATTTTGATCGGCAGCCCAGCGCCCTGTTTGGTGGCGGGTTGGCCAACGCATTGCACCACCGGCTGCGGATCTTCAACCGCCTGGCGCTGAACCGCCATGATAATGAATCGATTCGTAAAATCCTGGCCTTATCGCTGTTTCCCAGCCACCATCAGAAAATGGTGCTCACCGACTATGAACGCAAAGAGCAGGCCCGGGGGCTGGTGATGGGGCATAACCTGCACCGCAACTACTGGGATACCGATGCACACCACTATCACGAACTGAGGCGTGATGTGGGCTTTGGCCCCTGGCAGGACCTTTCCTGCGAAGTCAGCGGTGGCGTGTTATGGGATCTGAACGAGAACTTCTGCACGGCATGGGATCAACAAACCTCCCTTTGGCGCCGTTTAACCGACAGATCCCACTCGCTGACAGAACAGCGAGCGGCGCTCAAACCGATAGACTTTCAGCGGGCAGACCATCAGGGCATGGCGCAGATCGTGCGTACCCACCCCACCGACGGTAAACCGGGCAGTGGCAAAGAGCTGTCCATACTCGAAGCCTACCAGCGGGCCCTGGGCAACGCCGCAGACTTTATCTTTATGGAAAACCAGTACTTCCGCTACAAAGCCTTCGCCAGCCAGATAAAAGAGCGGGCAGCGCAACTGCAGGATGCCGGAGCCGAAAAAGAGCTGTACTGGTTTGTCATCACCAACAAACCCGCCAGCGGTCACTTTTCCAGCGCTACCTACGCAATGCTCTATGAAATGGGGCAGGAACAACTGATGCCTCAGGTACAGCGCGACCGGGTATTTATCCTGCAGGAAAAGCGCGCCGAGCTGGCGAAGCTGCAGGCACAACAAAGCGGCTTTCAGCTCAGCCCTGTCATGCACTACTGGCGCGAGCACAAAATCAGCAACTTACAACAAGAGATCCGCTTACTGGAAGACGAGATCCGGCTGGACGAACAGGACCAACAACGCCTGGCAGACAACGAACAGGCGATTAACCGGATGGAAGCACTGGATGAAAAAGTGGCCGAAGGACATTCCCTCAATGAGGCCGAAGCGCAAGAGCTGCAACAGCTGCAGGCACAGCACGGCTACGATAAGATCGACCCGGAACTGTTTGAGCAGGAGGGCCTGAAAACCGTCGTGGCCAGCCTGGTCAGCCACACGCAGAACCACGACGGCAGTTGCCGCTACCGGGATATCTATGTGCACAGTAAACTGTTGGTGGTGGATGATGAGTATTTTCTGCTCAGCTCAGCCAATATCAACCAGCGCAGCATGGAAACAGATACCGAGCTGGGTATCCACGGGCCAAGACCGAAAGTGGCGCGAGCCTTTACCGAGCAGCTTTGGCCCATGCACACTCGTTTCATGAGTAATGATACAAGCGAGAATTATAACTATTGGTTCCAAACCGCTAAAGATAATTTAAAAAACCAACAAAAAGGTGAACCACTCACCTGTTCACTCACACGATTCTGGGATACAGCAACACCATGGGCCGAAGCCATCGATTAACAACACTGTTTTTTTTACTTACCATAGGAGGGCAAGCAATGGCATTTGAATTTACCTGTGCACGGCAGGCCGATTATCTGCCGGAGGTTGGTCCTGAAGCGCAGGAGCTGTTTATGCAGGCCCGGCGGGCGGAAGTCAAACCCGGCAAAAAAAACCAGCCGCACATTACCGGGCTGTATGAACTGGCGGCTGATAAAGGCCATTGGAAGGCGATGCATAACCTGTTTTTACGCTACCTGAGAGGCAAAGGCACTCCAAGGGACAGTGCCAGGGCGATCAGATTAAATCAAAAGCTGGTGGATATGAATGTGCCGATTGGTTATTACAATATGGCTGTGCTACTGGAAAAAGGCCATGGTGTTATCGGTAGTGAGCAGGACTCTGCACAGTATCTTTTAAAAGCAGCCTCTATGGGGGAACCGAATGCCCTGATCAGATTGGGAAACTTCTATGGCTTTCATTTACCGTTAGGTCAGCAACAGGACGATAAAGCTGCTGCTTATTTCAAGTGTGCAGCTAAACAAGGCAGTGCCAAGGCTTACAATGAATATGCAAGTTGGCTGAAAATAGCTGAAAAAAACCACCCCAAATCAGCTTATTACTATCTGCTGGCACTGGGGGGGGGGGATACTAAGGCAGGAACACTTTTATATGCTGTTTTTTTAAATGGTATAGGTGGGCTTGGTTATGAGGTTAATGAAGCATATGGAGAGGCAATCCGAGGTTTATTACCTGAATTTAGGAAAGACCCTTTATACCGCATCCCTAATATAGCCGAACAGTACCCGCTCCCTTATCACCCAACCATGGGGCGCTATAACCCGGAAACAGACCAGAATGAGCTGCCTGAATGAGGTGGCATTCGGGGTTGTTTCTGGTATCGGCAATTCGTTACTGCTCAGCTTTCAGGGGTTTTAAAGCTCTTGTAAGACCATGCACCTACCTGAAGCTTGCGGTACTGGGTAGGTGAGATTCCCATCACCTTTTTGAAGATGCGTGAGAAGTAATAGGCATCCTCATAGCCAACCATAAACGCCACTTCGGCGATGGTCCTGCTGCTGATATCTAACAGGTGGCAGGCCCGTTCAATTTTCAGCTGGATAAAGTGGTTGATCGGCGTCGTGCCGGTCAGCTCTTTGTAGCGTTTGATAAAGTGGAACTTCGACAGGTTCACACTGTTAGCCAGAGTGTCAATATCCAGCTGCTCATGGATTCTGGTCTGCATCAGGCTGTGAATTTTTTCCAGATCGAAGCTGTCTGAATCCTGGCTGCGCACCAGCGGTTGCAGTAACGCGATATGAGTCAGAATCTGACGCAGCTGGTTTGCTGCATTGATAAAGGCGTTCAGGTGGTAGCTGCTGTGGCGCGCTTCCAGGAGCGCGTCAAACTCTCCCACCAGACTGCTGTGCAGGCCCAGAGGAATGATCGGTTTCTGTTTGGGTACCTGCAGGTGCTGGACAAATTCATCCGCCAGATCGCCTTCGAAGTGACACCAGTAGATAGTCCAGGGGTAGTTCGGGCTTGATGCGTACTGATGTGCGACCCCTCGTGGCAGTATCACAAGATCGCCGGTTTTTACCGCAATATTCTTCTGGTTAATCCGTACCATCCCTTTCCCTTCGAGACAGTAGATGAGCAGGTTGTCATCATGCTCAAGGCGTTCCATCCGGTGTCCGGATGCCTGCTGATAATAACCGGCGCCGAGCGGGTACAGATCTCTGGAAAGCTTATTCTGCGTGAGTTTCCGGATGATTTTATGGGGCAGAACAAAGCGGATGCTCTGCGGCGGTAATGGCCAGTTGGAAGGCGTACTCATCAGGGCGGCTCGACTAAGGTATAAGGGTTAAATCGGTGTTTGTTAGGGTATTCATGTATTCATTCGCAATATAGTCCATTAATATAGCAACATTATCAATCATCTGCAGCCCGGGGCTGTGCTTTAATCGATGACATAGATTGGCAAACAGATTACTTCAGCCTTTTTAGTGGTGGCTGGAGTGATCAGTAAGAACAAACAGCGCAGTGCTTTCTCACATCGGCACAGAGCGCACAACAATAAGCAAAGGTGAAAGACGATGACTCAGCAAGTCCCTCTACTGATCAACGGTGAACTGGTTCAGAGCGCCAGCGAAAACTGGATTCCTGTAACGAACCCAGCGACCCAGGAAGTTCTGGCGCAGGTGCCATGTGCTACTGCTGCCGAGGTTGATCAGGCCGTTGAAGCGGCGAAAGAAGCCTTTGAAACCTGGAAAGAAACATCAATCGGTGATCGTGCACGTCTGATGCTGCGCTACCAGCACCTGCTGAAAGAGAATCACGATGAGATCGCTACTCTGCTGGCGCAGGAAACCGGTAAGACCTTCGAAGATGCCAAAGGTGACGTATGGCGTGGTATCGAGGTTGTTGAGCACGCTTGCAACATCGCTTCCCTGAGCATGGGTGAAACCGTTGAAAACGTTGCCCGTAAAATCGATTGCTACAGCATTACTCAGCCGCTGGGTGTGTGTGTCGGTATTACACCATTCAACTTCCCGGCGATGATTCCGCTGTGGATGTTCCCAATGGCAATTGCCTGCGGTAACACCTTTGTACTGAAGCCATCTGAGCAGGATCCACTGACGCCAATGCGTCTTGCTGAACTGTTCAAAGAAGCCGGTGCTCCGGACGGTCTGCTGCAGATCGTTCACGGTACTAAAGATGTTGTGGATCAGCTGCTGACTCACAAAGATACTCCGGCCATCTCTTTCGTGGGTTCTGTTGCGGTGGGTGAGCACATCTACCGTACCGGTACAGATCACATGAAACGTGTACAGGCATTCGCCGGTGCGAAGAACCACATGGTTGTTATGCCAGATGCCTCTAAGAACCAGGTAGTTAACAGTATTGCCGGTGCCTCTGTTGGTGCTGCCGGTCAGCGCTGCATGGCGATCTCTGTTGCTGTGTTTGTTGGTAACTCACGTGAGTGGATTCCTGAAGTACGTGATGCTCTGGCGAAAGTTCGTCCGGGTGCCTGGAATGATCCGGAAGCTGGCTACGGTCCGCAGATTAACCCACAGGCTAAACAGCGGGTTCTGAACTTCATTCAGGAAGGCAAAGATGCCGGTGCAGACTGCATTCTGGATGGTTCTGATGTTGTGGTTGACGGTTACCCGGATGGTAACTGGGTTGGCCCGACCATGTTCCGTGGTGTTACCCGTGACATGTCTATCTACCAGGAAGAGATCTTCGGCCCTGTACTGATCGCCCTGGAAGTAGACACAATTGAAGAAGCGATCGCGCTGATCAATGAGAACCCATACGGTAACGGTACTTCTATCTTTACCTCTTCCGGTGCCGCTGCACGTAAGTATCAGCACGAGATCAAAGTGGGTCAGGTCGGTATCAACGTACCGGTACCAGTGCCTCTGCCAATGTTCTCTTTCACCGGTTGGAGAAAGTCTTTCTACGGTGATCAGCACGCGTACGGTAAGCAGGCTGTGAAGTTCTACACCGAGACCAAGACAGTGACTGCACGCTGGTTCGAAGACGATATCGATACCGGTGTGAACACCACTATCAACCTGAAGTAAGACCCTTAGCGGGAGGCTCCGGCCTCCCGCATTGCTACCTGTATATGGCTATCTGAAAAGTAGCGATCTGAATAATAAGAATCTGAAGCCAGGCCCACGCGCAGGGTCTGATGTGTGAGAGGTGAGTATGGATTTTGAACTGAACGAAGAGCAGATTGCGTTTGCCGATATGGCGCGCTCATTCGCTCAGAATGAACTGGCACCCAATGCCGGTGAGTGGGATCTCAACCAGACATTCCCGGTTGAAGTGCTCAGAGCAGCCGGTGAGCTGGGTTTCTGCGGCCTTTATTCCCATGAGGATGTAGGTGGTCTGGGGCTGAGTCGTCTGGATTCCAGCATTATCTTCGAACAGTTAGCCATGGGTTGTACCTCCACAACCGCATTTATCACGATTCATAATATGGCGACCTGGATGATCTCTGAGTTTGGCGCAGAAGGTGTGCGTCAGCAGTGGTGTCCGGAGCTGACGGCCGGTGAAAAGCTGGCTTCATACTGCCTGACTGAGCCGAATGCCGGTTCTGATGCAGGTTCTCTGAAAACCACCGCCCGTCGTGACGGTGATGATTATGTTCTCAACGGCAGCAAAATCTTTATCTCCGGCGCGGGTTCTACCGACTGTCTGGTGGTGATGGCGCGGACCGGTGAAGATGGACCAAAAGGCATCTCCGCTTTTGCGGTAGACGCAAAATCTGCGGGCATTACTTACGGCCGCAAAGAAGAAAAGATGGGCTGGAACAGCCAGCCAACAAGAATGATTACCTTTGAAGATGTGCGTGTACCAGCCTCTTCAATTCTGGGACAGGAAGGTGACGGCTTTAAGATCGCAATGCGCGGTCTGGACGGCGGCCGTATCAATATTGCTACCTGTTCTGTCGGTACCGCTCAGCAGGCTCTGGATAACGCGATTGAGTATATGCACGAGCGTAAACAGTTTGGTAAGCCGCTGGCGAATTTTCAGGCCCTGCAATTCAAGATTGCTAATGCAGCGACCGAGCTGGTTGCCGCTCGTCAGATGGTGCGTATGGCCGCTTCCCGTCTGGATAACAACCACCCGGATAAAACCAGTTACTGCGCCATGGCGAAACGTTTTGCCACCGATGTTGGCTATAACGTGGCTGATGAGGCGCTGCAGATCTTTGGTGGTAACGGCTATATCAAAGAATATCCGATGGAGCGTTTCCTGAGGGACAACCGGGTACACCGGATTCTGGAAGGCACCAACGAAATTATGAATGTCATCATAGCGCGCCGTCTGCTGGTTCAGGATGCGGCGGCACTGCTCTGATCAATCTTATTTAAGCGCTAAAGAATAAAGACAAGGGTGTCTGATCCGATCAGGCGCCCGAAGAGATAAGGAAAACCACAATGACTGATAAGCTGATTGTTGAAAAACGCGGCAATATTGCCGTGCTGACAATGAATAACCCGCCGGCCAATACCTGGACTGAAGAGAGTCTGAAAGGCCTTAAGGCTCTGGTTGAGGAGCTGAATGCGGATCGCGATATCTACAGTCTTGTTATTACCGGTCAGGGTGAAAAATTCTTCTCTGCCGGTGCCGATCTGAATCTGTTTGCTGATGGCGACCGCAGCGTTGCCCGCGACATGGCGCGTTACTTTGGTGAAGCGTTTGAAACCCTGAGCCGTTTCCGTGGTGTTTCCATTGCTGCAATTAACGGTTTTGCGATGGGTGGCGGTCTCGAAGTGGCGCTGGCTTGTGATATCCGTATCGCTGAAGAGCAGTCACAAATGGCACTGCCTGAAGCCAAGGTCGGTCTGCTGCCATGCGCTGGTGGTACCCAGAACCTGACCATGCTGGTCGGTGAGGGCTGGACCAAGCGTATGATCCTGTGCGGTGAGCGCATTAAGGCTGAAAAAGCTCGTGAGATCGGTCTGGTTGAAGAAGTGGTAGAGCAGGGTACTGCGCTGGATAAAGCGCTGGAGATGGCTGCTTCTGTTGCGCAACAAAGCCCGACCGCCGTGGCTGCCTGTAAGAATCTGATTCAGAACAACCGCACCCAGCATTGGGATGCCGGTTACATTCTTGAGCGTGAGCTGTTTGTTGATCTGTTCTTCACAGAAGATCAGAAAGAGGGCGTCAACGCATTCCTGGGTAAGCGTGCCCCTGAATGGAAAAACCGTTAATCGGTCATTGGAGAGCAAACGAAATGAGCAGTGTACTGTTTAACGAATATCCGACTCAGGATGGCAAGAAGATCGTCGAGATTCAGCTGAACTCTGAGCGCTCTTTGAACGCGCTGACGCTGGATATGATCGACCTGATTCAACCGCAATTGGACGCCTGGAAAAACGATGATTCAGTGGTTGCTGTGCTGTTCGACAGCGCTGGCGAAAAAGCATTCTGCGCCGGAGGCGATGTCGTTAATCTTTACAAGTCGATGACAGGTGAGGGCGATCCTGATTTCCCGACCGATTTCTTTACCCGCGAATATATTCTCGACTACGCCATCCATACTTATCCCAAGCCGATCATCTGCTGGGGCCACGGTATCGTGATGGGTGGTGGTATGGGCCTGATGAATGGCTGCAGCCACCGTGTTGTCACCGAGAAGACCCATATGGCGATGCCGGAAGTGACCATCGGTCTGTATCCGGATGTCGGCGGCAGTTGGTTCCTGAATCATATGCCAGGCCGTACAGGTCTGTTCCTGGGGCTGACCGGTAATCCGATGAACGCGGCTGATGCACTCTTCCTTGGTCTGGCTGATCGCTTTGTCGCGTCAGAGTATCGTGGCCTGCTGGTGGAGAGACTGCAGGCGGAATCCTGGGATGGTTGTGCACATGCTGCTACTAACCGGGTGTTGCGAGTGCTCGAGGAAGAGTCTCAGCCAGCATTCAACAGCGATGCGCCGGTACAGAACCATTACAAGTTTATTCAGGACATCACTGATAAAGACACCATGGCGGAGTTTGTTGACGCGCTGCTGGCAGTGGAAACCGAAGATAAATGGATTACCCGCGCGCAGAAAGCGATTAAGCATGGCAGCCCACTGGCGGTACATCTGATCAAGAAACAGATGGATGTCACTAAGCATATGTCGTTGAAAGAGATCTTCGAAAGCGAGCTGATTCTGTCTGTACAGTGCGGCAAGCACCGTGAATTCCCGGAAGGCGTGCGGGCGCTGCTGGTTGATAAAGATGGCAAGCCGGACTGGACTTTCAAAACGGTGGCGGATGTTGATCCTGCGGTGGTTGAAGAGTTCTTCGTATCGCCATGGGACAAGAACCCACTGGCGGATATGTAATTTTCAAAGCAGTTTAAGGCAAGTGTAGAAGCAGTTTTTGATAGGCCTGCTCAGAGCAGGCCATCACAGAATAAGAAGAGGTAAGAAAAATGGCTACAGTAGGATTTATTGGTCTGGGTAACATGGGTGGCCCGATGGCGGTCAACCTGGCAAAAGCAGGCCACACCGTTAAAGCATTCGATCTGTCTCAGGCGGCTCTGGACCATGCAGTAGAAGGTGGTTGTGTTGCCGTTACTTCAGCTGTTGAAGCGGCGACAGACGCTGAATTTATCGTGTCTATGCTGCCAGCGGGTCAGCATGTTGTCGGTCTGTTCCAGACCGGTGATGCACCTCTGTTTGATGTGATCTCCAAAGATGCCCTGATCATCGATTCCTCTACCATTGATGCGGCCACCGCGCAGAGCGTTTCTGCTGCAGCTGCAGAGCGTGGTCTGAGCTTTATCGATGCGCCGGTTTCTGGCGGTGTTGGTGGTGCGATTGCCGGTACTCTGGCCTTTATGGTGGGTGGTACTGATGAGCAGTTCGCTAAAGCGAAACCGATGCTGGATATCATGGGTAAGAACATCTTCCATGCCGGTCAGAGTGGTGCGGGTCAGATTGCTAAAGCCTGTAATAACATGATGCTGGCGATTCTGATGACCGGTACCTGTGAAGCGCTTAACATGGGCATGAAGAACGGTCTGGATCCGGCGGTTCTGTCCGAAATCATGAAGCAGAGCTCCGGTGGTAACTGGGCTCTGAACGTATACAACCCGGTACCGGGTGTAATGGAAGGCGTACCTTCTTCTAATGACTACCAGGGTGGTTTCCAGGTTGATCTGATGTTTAAGGATCTGGGACTGGCGATGGATCTGAGTCAGCAGAGCGCGTCTCCGATTCCAATGGGCTCTGCAGCCCGCTCACTGTTCAGTCTGCACAAGGCGAATGGTAATGGCGGACTGGACTTCAGTTCCGTTCTGAAACTGTATCAGGACAGCTGATTCCCTCTCTCATAGCAGATTGCAGATCGGGTGCAGTCTGCTATGACATCTATTCTCAGAGTGCACAGATAGCACGCTCTCAGGAAGAGCTCTCTCTTAAGAACTTTCTATAAGAACTTTCTATAAGAACTTTTTAAAAGAGCTCTCTATAAGAACAATAAGGAGTATCGGTAATGGGTTACAACGAAGAATATCAGGCTGCCCGGGAAAATCCGGAAGCTTACTGGGCTGAACAGGCCAACCGTATCGACTGGTTTACAAAGCCGGAAACTATCCTGGAAAAGACCGCTAACGGTACCTACAGTTGGTACGCCGATGGTGAGCTGAACAGCTGCTATCTGGCACTGGACCGTCATCTGGAAGACCGTGGTGATCAGGTAGCGCTTTACTATGATTCGCCGGCGACAGATTCCAAGCAACAGATCACCTATAAAGAACTGCATGAGCGTGTTGCGCTGTATGCCGGTGGCCTGAAACGCCTGGGGATCGAAAAAGGCGATACCGTTGTGATCT
Source organism: Amphritea sp. (assembly GCA_025800245.1). Lineage (GTDB taxonomy): Bacteria > Pseudomonadota > Gammaproteobacteria > Pseudomonadales > Balneatricaceae > Amphritea. The sequence goes on from JAOXSA010000213.1 coordinate 10,715, forward strand.
ATATGCCGATGATTCCTGAAGCGGCAGTCGCTATGCTGGCCTGCGCCCGTCTGGGTGCGGTTCACTCCGTAGTGTTTGGTGGTTTTGCACCAAACGAACTGGCTATTCGAATCGATGACGCAAAACCGAAGCTGATCCTGACTGCCTCTTGCGGTATCGAATTCGAGAAGAAGATCGCTTATAAGCCGCTGGTGGATAAGGCGATCGATCTGGCTACCCATAAACCGGATCACACCATTGTTTGTCAGCGTTCTGTCCTGCAGGCCGAGATGACCGAAGGGCGTGATCTGGACTGGTACGAGTTCCAGCAGGGCGCAGAACCTGCGGACTGTGTACCTGTGAAGGGAAATGATCCGTTGTACATCCTTTACACCTCCGGTACTACAGGCGCGCCAAAAGGTATCGTCCGTGATAACGGTGGTCACGCGGTCGCGCTGAATTATGCGTTGCATAATGTTTACGGCATGAACGCCGGAGATGTCTGGTGGGGCGCGTCTGACATTGGCTGGGTGGTAGGGCACTCATTCATTGTGTACGGACCACTGATGGGCGGTTGCAGTGCGATCTTCTTTGAAGGTAAGCCTATCCGTAACCCGGATGCCGGTACCTTCTGGCGTGTAATCGACGAGTACGGTGTTAACTCCATGTTCTGTGCGCCGACGGCGTTCCGTGCGATCCGTAAGGAAGATCCGGAAGGTGAGTTGTCGAAAAAGTATGACCTGTCGAGTCTGAACTGGGTCTTTGTGGCCGGTGAGAAACTCGATTCCTCTACCTACCACTGGCTGGATGAGCTGCTGCAGGTACCGGTCATTGACCACTGGTGGCAGACCGAAACCGGCTGGCCGATGACGGCACCGATGATGGGCTGGGATAGTCCATCTGCTGCCCGTCTGGGGTCAACTAATAAGCCAATTCCTGGTTATGACATCCAGGTGGTTGATGGTGACGGTCAGCCTGTTGAAGCCAACGAGGCGGGCAATATCGTGGTCACTCTGCCAATGCCTCCGGGTGTGGCATGGGATATCTGGAATCAGCCACAACGCTTTACCGACTCTTATCTGACGGCGTTCCCGGGTTACTACCATACCGGTGATGGCGGTTTTAAAGATGAAGACGGTTATGTCTATATCACTGGCCGTACCGATGATGTGATCAACGTATCCGGTCACCGTCTCTCTACCGGTGAAATGGAAGAGGTTGTTTCTTCTCATGCAGCTGTGGCTGAGTGTGCCGTTATCGGTGTTAATGATTCTCTGAAAGGCCAGATCCCGGTGGGACTGATTGTTCTGAAAGCTGGTGAAGAGGTGGATGAGAAAGAATTGGAAGCCGAACTGGTGCAGATGGTCCGTGATCAGGTTGGCGCGCTAGCCTGCTTCCGTCGCGCGGTGGTTGTTCAGCGTTTGCCGAAGACCCGTTCCGGTAAAATCCTGCGCGCGATACTGCGTAAGATTGCCGCCAATGAAGAATACAAAATGCCATCAACCATCGATGATGAGAGCATCCTGGGTGAGATCACCGATATGATGGAACAGGCCGGGATGATTCCTGCCTGAGGCAGATGAACAGGCCGGAGGGCGGGCGTTTCCGTCCCACTGGCCAAGAGAGAGTAACATGCAGATTAAAGAGAGTGTATTTGTAATAACCGGTGGTGGCCGTGGTCTGGGCCGGGCGATGGCTGAGTCCCTGGCCGCTCAGGGTGCTGTGCTGGCACTGATCGATCTTAATCGTGAAGCGCTGGATGAGGCTTGTGCTGCTTGCGAGCAGGCTGGTGGTAAAGCGCTGGGCTATGTGTGCAATATCACTGATGAGGCTCAGGTTGAGAAGACCTTCGGCCAGATTCAGGTTGAATGTGGTCAGATTAACGGCCTGATCAACAATGCCGGCCTGATGCGTGATGGCATGCTGATCAAGGTTAAAGATGGTGAGCTGGTGGGCAAGATGGGGCTGGATCAGTTCCAGTCTGTATTCGATGTCAACGTCACCGGTACTTTCCTGTGTGGCCGTGAAGCCGCGGCGATCATGGCGCAGCAGGGTAAGGGCGGTGTGATTATTAACATCTCCTCTGTTTCCCGAGCTGGCAACATGGGGCAGACCAACTACTCCGCGACTAAATCCGCAGTGGCAACGATGGTTGTGAGCTGGGCAGGGGAACTGGCCCGTCACGGCATTCGCACTGGTGGTATTGCGCCGGGTGTTATCGCTACCGAGATGACCGCGCAGATGAAGCCTGAAGCGATTGACCGGATGGTTCAGGCGGTACCGCTGAAGCGTCTGGGTGAAGTGGAAGAGATGGCCCATACCCTGAAATACATTATCGAAAATGAGTTCTTTACCGGCCGTATCGTAGAGATGGACGGCGGTTTACGAATCTGATCGGACGATTGTTCTTTTAGCGCTGGTACTTGCCAAGGTACCTTTTGGGGGAAGCTTTGCTTCCCTTTTTTTGTGTTATCTGTTCAGGCTAAAGTGCTTAGTTCTAACATACTGTAATACGGCCTGAACAGATGTCGGTATTGCACAGCTGGCGCAATGGAACATTGCTGGCTATGCGCACCTCGCATTAGCTGCCGCTAATGAAATAGCTAACGCTGGACGTCGTAGCGAGGCACGCCTCGTGCCGATAGTTTGGCGCTTTTATTCAGAATCCCGCAGGTTGGCGGAGTTCGACGAAGGAGAACGAAGCTTAACAATGTTGGTTGGAAGAGGGTATGTAATTGGATAAATACTTTGATGATTTTGTAGTGGGGGACGTGTTTCAGGGGCGTAGCGCCACTCTGACAGAGGCACAGATTATCGACTATGCCTTAACCTACGATCCCCAGAGCTTTCATATTGATGTCAATGCGGCTGCTGAAAGTCACTTCGGAGGTCTGATCGCGAGCGGATTCCAGACCATGGGATTGTGTTTTCGTTTGCTGGTTCAGCAGGGCATCTTTGAGGCCTGCTCGCTGGGTGGGCCTGCGATCGATGAGGTGCGCTTTATGGCACCAGTCCGACCAGGCGATACGCTCAGGTCAGAGCTGGAAATTATTGAGCACAAAGCGTCATCCTCTAAACCTGATCTGGGGGTAATCCGTTATTACGTACGGGGCTTTAATCAGCATAGTGACCAGGTGATCAGCTTTATTGTGACGCATATGTTGAGAAGAATAAGGGAAGGGTAGTAAAAGAGATTGTGGTGAGGCACGTCCTCGTGCGGGTTTAGGGGGTATTGCAATCGTGGCTCGACCGGAAGGCATAGCCTTCCTTGCTAGAACGCATTGCAAGCAATGCTTGCTGGAAAAGGCCTGCGGAAGACTATTAGTGAATTGAACTTGTAGGAGGGGCTTCCAGCCGCGATGAAATTAATACCGCACCTGCTCAGGATAATCGCGGCTGGAAGCCCCTCCTACATAAGCTCCATCCTGCTTTTCCAGCAAGTGACAAAGTCACGTTCCCGCCACTCGCTAGCAAAGCCTGAGCCTGCTTTGCGGTCTCTATCCCAACATAAAAAAACGGGGCTTAAGCCCCGTTTCTTTTACATGTTGGGATAGTTCGGACCACCGCCGCCTTCCGGCGTTACCCAGGTTATATTCTGGGCCGGGTCTTTGATATCACAGGTTTTACAGTGCACGCAGTTCTGGCTGTTGATCTGGAACTGCTGTTC
>JAOXSA010000287.1 GCA_025800245.1 Amphritea sp.
TGGTGCGTTTTTCCTGTTTAATCCGCTATCTCTTCTGCCACTGCTGTTTCGGCATAACTGATCTGGTCCATTGAAAAGCCCCTCTGGCTCATAAAACGCATCCGTTTGGCTCGTTCCTTATAATCACTACCAGCCGTTGTGCCCCGATACTTGCGACGATACAGCTCCAATGCCAACTCGAACCAGTCTGCTTCCTGCTCTTCAAGACACTGAGCGATCAGCTCCGCTGGAATTCCTTTGCGTTGCAGATCAAACCTGATTCTGTTTTCTCCATGTCCCTGGCCGATTCTCATTCGGATAAAGCTATCCGTGAACCGCTGGTCTGACTGGTAGCCCTGATCAGTTAATTGCTGCAATACTTCTGCGACCTGCTCCGGCTCTGCTGACGCGGCCAGTTTATCTGCCAGCTCTTTCGCGGAATACTCACGCCGGGCCAGCAACCCGATCGCACGATTCCACAACTCTTTAGTCGTCAACGGTTCTGACAAGCTCAACTCCCCAGGGACGCCCCTGCTGTTACCCCAAATAAAAAAGCCCTCACTGAAATCAGCAAGGGCTCTGGCTCAGTGAGCACCGGATCAGATCAGATCCAGATTCTCCGCAGCGTCTTCTTCATCTTTCTTGGCTGGTGCTGCAGTGGCAAGCAGACGGTTACGGATCTCGGTTTCGATCTCATTCGCGATCTCCGGGTTCTCTTCCAGATATTTTGCCGCATTGGCTTTACCCTGACCGATCTTATCACCGTTGTAGGCATACCAGGCGCCTGACTTATCCACCAGCCCCTCTTTGACACCCAGATCGATGATCTCGCCGGTGTGATAGATACCCGCACCGTACATAATCTGGAACTCAGCCTGACGGAACGGAGGTGCAACCTTATTCTTAACAACCTTAACGCGGGTCTCGTTACCGACAACCTCATCGCCCTGCTTCACAGCACCGGTACGGCGGATATCCAGACGGACAGAAGAGTAGAACTTCAGCGCGTTACCACCGGTTGTGGTTTCCGGGTTACCAAACATCACACCGATCTTCATACGGATCTGGTTGATGAAGATCACCAGGGTGTTCGCGTTCTTCACGTTCGCAGTCAGTTTACGCAGCGCCTGAGACATCAGACGTGCCTGCAGACCGACATGGGAATCACCCATATCACCTTCGATCTCGGCCTTAGGCGTCAACGCAGCAACAGAGTCCACAACCAGCACATCTACCGCATTGGAGCGAACCAGCATGTCGGTGATTTCCAGTGCCTGCTCGCCGGTATCCGGCTGAGATACCAGCATCTCATCAACATTAACGCCCAGCTTTTCAGCGTAAATCGGATCCAGTGCGTGCTCCGCATCAACGAAAGCACAGGTTTTACCCATCTTCTGCGCTTCTGCAATAACCTGCAGGGTCAGTGTGGTTTTACCAGAAGATTCCGGACCGTAGATCTCAACGATACGACCGGTTGGCAGACCACCGATACCCAGTGCAATATCCAGCGCCAGGGAACCGGTTGAAATTGCAGGAATCGCTTCACGTGGCTGATCACCCATCTTCATCACGGCACCTTTACCGAACTGACGTTCAATCTGGCTCAGGGCTGCATCAAGTGCTTTCTGTCTGTTGTTATCCATCGTCGTAACCTAAGTTGTAACCTAATCTCGGCAGGCAAATTAAATACTGTACGTTTGAACAGCATTATTAACAGTGACCGTCCACAATGCAAGCAAAAAATATGTTTTTTTATACAGTACTTTTAAGCGCTTGATTTATCAGCCCTTCCAGCGCTTTGCTGACCGCCTGCTGTCTGACCTGATGACGGTCTCCCGAAAACAGAAAGCGCTCTGCGACTGTTTCATGACCAGTCAGGTGCCAGGCCATCCAGACGGTGCCTACCGGTTTCTCTTCAGAACCACCACCGGGACCCGCCACACCACTAATAGAAACACTGAGCTGCGCACGGCTATGTTCTATAGCTCCCTGAGCCATAGCACGCACAACAGGCTCACTTACTGCGCCGTCCGAAATAAACAACGTTTCAGGCACGCCAAGCATCGTGTGTTTAGCTTCATTACTGTAAGTGACAAAACCCGCTTCAAACCACTCTGAGCTACCGGCTATCTCCGTTATCTCCTGAGCAACCCAACCACCGGTACAGGACTCGGCAGTACAGATACGAATTCCTTTCTCTGTTGCTATTGTTGCTAAACGTTCTACCAGAGGATGCACCATCTCTTTCCTGCCCTACTTTTCAGCCATTCTGAGTGGCTATTTTTGCAAGCAGCACTCCGGTTCGCAATCAGAACCACACCTTTCGATATTTACGAATCTTAAATTCTATTTATTTTCATTGTTGTCGAACGATATCGCCCTTACATATATGACTATTATGCATTAGCACCCGATCACGAATGCCTGTGGAGCCAGAGACTATGAACAGAGATTATCCATCACTCAGCGACTACCCGATTGCACAGCGCTGGCCTGCCACCAACCCTGAACAACTCCAGCTATACTCCTTTCCGACACCCAATGGGGTAAAGATCTCTATCGCCCTGGAGGAGCTTAAGCTTCCTTATGAAGCACACCGGGTAACTTTGTCTGACAGTGACGTTAAAAGCCCTGAATTCCTGTCCCTGAATCCGAACAACAAGATCCCTGCAATCATCGACCCGAACGGCCCCGAAGGCGAACCCATCGGTCTGTTTGAGAGCGGTGCCATTCTGATCTATCTGGCAGAGAAAACAGGGAAGTTAATGGGCGATACACCCCGCCAGAAAGCCAAGACACAGCAGTGGCTGATGTTTCAGATGGGCGGAGTAGGCCCGATGTTCGGACAGCTGGGATTTTTCCACGCCTATGCAGGTAAGGACATTGAAGATCCACGCCCAAGACAACGCTATATCGATGAGGTGAAACGCCTGCTGAATGTACTCGAGCAGCAACTGGCCGATAAAGAGTGGATTACCGGTCAGTTCTCGATTGCCGATATCGCTATCGTGCCCTGGCTGCAAACTATCGAGAAATTCTACAAAGCCGGCGAGGAAACCGGCATCACCTCACTGCCGAATGTTCAACGCTATATAGAACGTTTCAGTGAACGCCCGGCAGTACAGCGCGGTTGGCAGATCCCCACAGCTGAATAATCCAGTGGCCTGACCGGTAACGGTCAGGCCTGCTCTCCCGCCACCCGATCCATGACAAAACCTTCGTGACGCTTGTCAGATAACCACTGATCAACCTGGGCCAGACACCGGCCAAAGAATACTACCCTTGGGCAGTTACTCAACGAGCCTCTGTTGCCCAGATCATACTTATATACCCACCAGCTATCGCTGGCTGATTGCTGAACACGGTACACATAACGAATCGGCAGAGCCGGATGCAGTGCGGTCATTACACAACCCTTTGAGTTCTTGTTATCGGCTGAGCTGGAGGTGGCGATTCTGACGTTTTTCCAATTGCCTGAAGGCATAGATCACCGCCATACTCATCACCAGATATAAGCCGCCCGCCGCCAGAAATATCTCAATCGGCGTGTAGGTGCGGGCAATGATAGTTCTCGCTGTCCCCGTCAGATCCAGAAGAGTAATGGTTGAGGCCAGCGCACTGCCCTTCAACATCAGAATAATCTCGTTACCATAGGCAGGCAGCAGCATGCCAAATGCCCGTGGCAGCATGATACGGCTATAGAGCTTGCTCTGACGCATACCAATTGAGCGAGCCGCTTCTATCTCACCTTTTGGAATAGCTCCCAGTGCACCACGAAGAATCTCTGCGGTATATGCGGCGGTATTCAGCGAGAAGGCAATAATGGCACACCAGTATGGCTCTTTCAGATAGGGCCACAGAGCGCTTTCTTTTACCGCATCAAACTGCGCCAGTCCGTAATAAACCAGAAAGATCTGCACCAGCAGCGGGGTACCACGAAAGAAAAAGATGTAACCGTAAGGGATCGCCTTCAGCCACCAGCGATGAGAATGGCGAGCCAACCCGATCGGCAATGCCAGCAGCGAACCGATCAGTCCGGATACCAGTACCAGCTCTATGGTGGTCAGCATCCCCTCCAACAGGCGGGGAAAGTATTCAACAACAACTCCGAATTCCATTACGCTCTCCCTACCCAGCGGTTATTACGTTTCTCCATAAAGTGAATAAACAGCATGGAGATGATGGTCAGCGTCAGATAAATACAGGCTGCCGCCATATAGAACAGAAACGGCTCTTTGGTATAGTTCACCGCATCCCGGGTCTTCAGCATGATGTCACTCAGCCCCACCACCGACACCAACGCGGTATCTTTAAGCAACACCAGAAACAGATTTCCCAGCCCTGGCAATGCCAGACGCCACAACTGTGGCAGAGTAATGCGCCAGAAAATTTTCAGCTTACTCATACCGATCGCCAGGCCCGCCTCACGCTGACCCGGCGGAATCGCCTGGATCGCGCCGCGGAATACTTCACTGGCATAGGCACCAAAAGTCAGTCCCAGCGCAACTACGCCAGCAGCAAAAGGCCCAACCTCTATATACTCTTCATAACCAAACAGACCTGCCACACTCATCAGCGCCGTGGTGGCACCGAAGTAGATAATCAGCACCGTCAGCAGCTCCGGAATGCCCCGTATAACGGTTGTATATGCCACGGAAATTGAGCGCGCTATGCGGTTACCGGATAACCGTGCAGTTGCCCCCAGCAAACCGAGCACCAGCCCCAATAGCAAACTGGCCAGCGCCAGCTCAATTGTGACCTGCGTGCCAGCCCACAGCTGGTCACCAAACCCTCTGATATCAAACATCGGAGTACCTCAATGAAAGGCTCTGTCAGAAAAGGCCCGCTCAGTGGCGGGCCGGATCGCATTACTTAATAGAGAACGGGAAATAACGGGCGTTGATTTCCGCGTAGGTGCCATCAGCCACAATCGCTTGCAGTGCAGCGTTAAACTTCTCACTCAATGGATCATTCTTACGTACGGCGATGCCGATCTTGTCATTGATATCGATATCCGCACCTTTGAACTCATAATTCTGACCCGCATCAGTGCTGAGCCAGTCGTAGGCAGGAAACTTGTCAGACAGCAGCGCATCCAGACGGCCGGATGCCAGATCCAGATAGGCATTATCCTGAGTGTCGTACAGTTTTACATTCACCACATCGCCCAGATTGTCTTCCAGATACTGGCCGGCAATGGTGGCTCGTTGTGCGCCGACAGTCAGACCTTTCAATCCTTCTTTTGAAGTTTTCAGATCAATACCTTTTGCCGCAGCAAATGCCAGCACATTACTGTAATAAGGATCGGTGAAGTCCACGACCCGCTGACGCTCTTCGGTAATCGACATTGAAGCGATGATGGCATCGTATTTACGCGCCCGCAGTCCCGGGATAATACCATCCCAGTCCTGGGCCACGATCTCACAGTCTGCTTTCATTTCTGCACAGAGTGCTTTGGCGATGTCGACATCGAAGCCCTGCAGCTGACCACTGGCATCAACCATATTGAAAGGTGCGTAAGCACCTTCTGTTGCAATGCGGACTTTGTCACCGGCCTGAGCCATACCAGCAGCCAACGCGACCGATGCGGCCAGCAGACCGCCCATAAGAGAGTTCTTCAGTTTCATGGAAATGTACCTTTGTTATTTTTTTACGGTTTGGATTAGAGGTGCATCAGAAGATGCTGGAGATAAACTCCCGACACCGCTCCGATGTCGGGTTTTCGAAAACCTGTTCCGGTGGACCGAACTCTTCCACCTGTCCCTGATGCAGGAACATCACTTTGTTAGAAACCTCACGGGCGAAGGTCATCTCATGAGTCACGATCAGCATGGTCCGGCCCTCTGCAGCCAGATCCCGCATAACATTCAGCACCTCACCAACCAGCTCCGGATCAAGGGCTGAGGTGGGTTCATCAAACAACAATACCTGTGGTTCCATCGCCAATGTCCGGGCGATAGCTACCCGTTGCTGCTGTCCACCGGATAACTGATTGGGATAGAAGTCCTTTCGTTCCAGCAAACCGACTTTGGTCAGCAGTTCTTCAGCATGCGCAATCGCTTCATCACGGCTTTTACCAAGGACCTGAGTCGGACCTTCAATGACATTTTCCAGCAGAGTTTTGTGGGGCCAGAGATTAAAATTCTGAAACACGAAGCCAACCCGGGAACGTAACTGAGCCAGCTGTTTCTGACTCACGGCATCCAGATCGCCGGATTTACCATCCCGCTTCAGATCCAGCTTCTCGCCAGTGATATAGATCTCACCCTCAGTTGGATTCTCAAGCAGATTGATACAGCGCAGGAAGGTGCTTTTACCTGAGCCGCTGGAGCCAATGATTGAAATAACATCATGCTCATGAGCCTGCAGATCGATCCCTTTAAGTACTTCGAGATCACCGTAGGATTTATGGATATTCTTAAGCCAGATGGCACTGTTCTCAGGCATTGTTATTGTTCTCTGTCTGCGCTGTTAATGTCATCGGTTCGCACGTAAACGAACATCAGAATGAACCGCCAGTCCGTGCTGAACCCTGCCGCCCCGAAGGACTATTCAGCCTGCACAACCGGCATTTTCAAGGTAACAAATTGCACAACGGTGATATTTTGAAAATCGGCCACCGAATTCATCTACCGCGACGTTAAAAACAGAGGAAATTTCGAAATATACCCAGCAAACAGAACATTATGCTGCGCATAAACTTTTGCAGATCAGTTACTTATCAGCGTCGAACGCCCCATAGCGGACATATTCTGCCCTGAGCTTTCAGTTTCAGTAGCACGCTTACGCTCCTCCCGGGGAGTAATACCGTAATGGTTCCGGTACGCAGTACTGAAATACGAGGCACTGGAGAAACCGCAGGCAAGACCCACCTGCAATGCTGGCTTATCACTCTGGCGCAGCATCTGCCGGGCCTGCTCCAGACGAAGTTCCAGATAATATTTAGAGGGGACTGTTTGCAGATGCTTCTTGAACAGGCGCTCCAGATGCCGACGGGAGACGCCGACATGATAGGCAAGATCATCGGTACTCAACGGTTCTTCTATATTGGCTTCCATCAGCGTGACCGCTTCAATCAGCTTCGGCTGAGTAGACCCGATACGGGCTTTCAGTGGAATGCGCTGCTGGTCGTCCGCGGAGCGCATCCGCTCGTAAACAAACTGCTCCGAGATCGAAGCTGCCAGATTCATATCATGCTGCTGACCGATCAGAAACAGCATCATATCCATCGCGGCGGTGCCACCACTGCAGGTATAACGATTACCATCAATCTCGTAGAGGTTGTTGGTCACCTGGGTTTCGGTAAACTCTTCCCGCAGGCTAGCCATATCCCACCAGTGAATCGTCGCCCGGTAGTTATTCAACAGGCCCGCGCAGGCCAGCAGGTAGGAGCCGGTACCAATCCCACCAAAGGCCATCGACGATCCGGCTTTACTGCGTAACCAGCCGATAACAGCCTCATTACCGGTGCGGGCCACGGGACTGGCACCGCAGACAAAAATTGCATCCAATTGCGGGATATCTTCCAGACTGCAATCCACCAGCGTCTGCACTCCGAAGCTGCTGGCCACAGCGTTACCATCATGGCTGATCAGTACGGTTTCATAGCAATCTTCACCAGTCACCCAGTTCGCCATACGCAGCGGTTCAATCGCTGAAGAAAATGCGATCAGAGAAAAGTTAGGCAACAGCAGAAAACCGAACCGTTGCGGTGCGGATACTGTGTTCTTCTCTGGGGTGATCGCTTCAGCCAAGGCAGTTCCTCCGATTGATATCAGAGCGCAAGGATACTGTTTCTTATCAACCTGTACGCTGCTGAACACTATAAATGTCAGCATACCGCAAGTTCAGGTCGCGATATAAAAATTCTCTCCCTGTCGCACTGGACCGGTTTTGCTGATACTAAATATAGACGTTTCCGGAATGGCGATGGCCATACATAAACGACCCACAAGTATTATAAGAGTTCTGCCCTTGCAGAAATAATGAGGTATTCGAGATGACCCAGGAAAAAGTAACCCGCGCGCTATTTGATGACGTAATGGTACCTAACTACAACCCGCAGCAATTCGTACCGGTACGCGGCCAGGGTTCCCGGGTCTGGGATCAGGATGACCGTGAATATATCGATTTCGCCGGTGGTATTGCGGTAAATGCACTGGGCCATACTCATCCAGCGCTGGTTGCGGCCCTGAAAGAGCAGGCCGATAAACTCTGGCACCTGAGTAACACTTGCACCAACGAGCCAGCACTGCGTCTGGCGAAGAAACTGACCGACGCCACCTTTGCCGACAAAGTGTTCTTCTGCAGCTCCGGCGGTGAAGCCAATGAAGCCGCATTCAAACTGGCACGGAAATACGCCTACGATAATACCGGCCCGGAAAAGCACGAGATCATCTCTTTCACTCAGTCATTCCATGGCCGCACCCTGTTTACCGTATCGGTCGGTGGTCAGAAGAAATACCGTGAAGGCTTCGAGCCAGTACCGGGCGGTATCACCCACCTGCCTTACAACGATATTGATGCGCTGAAAGCGGCTATCTCTGATCGCACCTGCGCCATCGTGATGGAACCGATTCAGGGCGAAGGCGGCATTATCCCGGCGGATATCGAGTTCGCTAAAGAGGTCCGCCGCCTCTGTGATGAGCACGATGCCCTGCTGGTGTTTGATGAGGTTCAGACCGGCGTCGGCCGTACTGGTCATCTGTACGCTTACGAAACGCTCGGTGTTACACCGGATATTCTGACCACCGCAAAAGCTCTGGGTGGCGGCTTCCCGGTTGGCGCCATGCTGACCACCGATAAGTGCGCACCAAGCCTGGGCTTCGGCACCCACGGCAGCACCTACGGCGGCAATCCACTGGCCTGCGCTGTTGCTGAAGCGGCGCTGGATGTTATCAACACTCCGGAAGTACTGGCTGGCGTTAACGACAAGCGGGCCATCTTTGTTGAAGAGCTGGAGAAGATCAACGCTAAGCACAACATCTTCCGTGATATCCGTGGTGGCGGTCTGCTGATCGGTGCTGAGCTGATTGAGGAGTGGCACGGTAAAGCCGCGAAATTCCTGGCAGCGGCCCGTGAAGCTGGCGTAATGATTCTGGTTGCCGGCCCGAATGTACTACGCATGACTCCATCCCTGATCATCCCTGAAACCGATATTCGTGAAGGAATGGCCAAACTGGAACAGGCGATTGCCCGGGTGATCGAAGCGGGCCCCGACGCTGAATAACAGCGACCAGAGGGCAATGCTGTCCACTTAAGTGATGATTCTATAAAAGAGGTTTGATTGGACTTGTAGCGAGGCACGCCCTCGTGCCGAAAAAACGTTTAAATCGGCACGAGGGCGTGCCTCACTACCTGAAAGAAGCGTAAAAATCCGATACTGAAGACAGTATCGGATTTTCTATCAAGCCCGGACTAAGCTTAAATGCTTAAGTGAACAGCATTGCGACCAGAGGGAGGCTCATGCCTCCCTTATTTTTTGCTGAATTACGCTACCGAATTTCTGAAGTTCCGGTCGCCAAATCAACAGATATTCCCCTTCACTTCACCAATAATGTAATCAGTAATAAAGGCGCACACCGCGCACCAGAAAAAGGACAGACCTCCATGACCACCGACTTTTCTCCCTGGCTGAACTGGATCGACACCCAATACGATGAGATGTTGAACAGCACCATCGCACTGGCTGAGATCAACTCCGGCAGCCTCAATGCTGCAGGGGTAAACCGGGTACGTCAGCAACTGGCTGAGTACTTTTCGGTATTGGGTGGAGAAATGGAGGTGATTCCGGTGGCTGACTACGAGCATCTGTCAGCCAGTGGAGAGATCGAAACATTCCCGTTGGGGGACGCCTTACGTATCCGCAAGCGCCCAGAAGCGCCGTTGCAGATATTCTTCTGCGGCCATATGGATACCGTATTCGCGATTGATCATCCGTTCCAACAACTGAAATGGTTGGACGATGAAACCCTTAACGGACCGGGTGTAGCCGACCTGAAAGGTGGCCTTATCGTAATGCTTAAAGCATTAGAAGCGCTGGAACGCAGCCCGTTTGCCGATCAGATCGGCTGGGAGATTCTGTTCAATCCGGATGAAGAGATCGGTTCACCAGGCTCTGCACCGCTGATCGCGGATGCCGCCAACCGGGTTCATCTGGGCATGATCTATGAGCCGAGCTTCCCCGACGGTAATCTGGCCGGTGAGCGCAAAGGCAGTGGTAATTTCAGCGTCTGCGTCAGAGGTAAAGCAGCTCACGCCGGCCGTGAACATCACCTTGGCCGTAACGCGGTACGGGCGATGTGCGATTTTATATCAGCGTTGGATGATCTTAACGGTCAACGCCCGGGCGTTACCATTAATCCGGGATTTATCGAGGGCGGCGGCGCAGTCAATATCGTACCGGACACCTGTATCTCGCGCTTTAACATCCGTCTGGAAAAGCCGGAAGATGAAGGCTGGTGTCATGACCGCCTGGAAGAACTTATCGCGCAGATCAATCAGCGTGATGGTATCTCTCTGGAACTGCACGGTGGCTTTGGCCGTAAACCGAAAGTACTCAGCGGTGCCAATCTGAAACTGTTCCAACTGGCACAGGAGTGCGGCCATTCATTGGGGATGCAACTGGAGTGGTTGCCTACCGGCGGCTGTTGTGACGGTAACAACCTCGCCGCAGCAGGTATCCCGAATATCGACACCCTTGGGGTACAGGGCGGTAAAATTCATTCCAGCGATGAATACCTGAAAGTGAAAAGCCTCACTGAACGCGCTAAGCTAAGCGCGCTGATGCTGATGAAACTGGCTGCCAGCGAAGATCGTCGCTGGCTGGAGGAAACTTAATGCTGTTACTGCGCCCACTGAATTTTGCCGATCTGCCAGGGCTGGAACGCCTGGCGGTGGTTTCCGGCGGCAGCATGACTACTCTGCCCGCCAATCGTGATCATCTCAGTGAACTGATCACCGCCACCAGCCAGTCGTTGCGGAAAAACGTCGAACGCCCGGGTGGTGAAAGCTACCACTTTGTTCTGGAAGATACTGAGTCCCACGAGATTATCGGAGTCAGTGGTATCGACGCTGCCGTAGGCATCAGCGCACCTTTCTACAGTTACCGTATCGAAGAAGTCGTGCACGCTTCCAGCGAGCTGCAGATTCACAACCGGGTACCTGCACTGCACCTGTGCCAGGACCATACCGGCTCAGCCAGACTCTGCACACTATTCCTGGATCAGCCTTACCGCAGCGGTGAGAATTATCAGTTGCTGTCCCGGGCTCGCCTGCTGTTCATGGCGGAGCATCGCGAGCGCTTCGCACCACGCCTGATCGCCGAACTTCAGGGGGTAGCCGATGACAATCACCGGTCACCGTTCTGGGATTCTCTGGGCAGTCACTTCTTCAGTATGGATTTCACCAAAGCCAATTACCTCACCGGTATCAATAAAAAGGGCTTTATTGCAGATCTGATGCCGCACTATCCGGTCTATGTTCCGATGCTCAGCCCCGAAGCACAGGCAGCACTGGGACAACCACGTCCGGATATGCTGGAAATCATGGCCCTGCTGGAAGCCGAAGGTCTGAGCTACAAAGGCTATGTGGATATCTTCGACGCCGGCCCGACACTGGAAGCCCGCACCGATCATGTTCGCAGCATTGCCCAGAACCGGATCTGCAACGTCATTATTGGCGAGACCAACGGGCAAAACCCAGCACCGGCACTGATCAGCAACAACGGTATGGATAACTACCGCTGCGTACTGGCAGATATTGACCTGAATAATCCGGTCATTGATCCGGATCTGGCGGATCTGCTGCAGGTCAGCGAAAACGACAGTATCAGAGTCATGCCGCTGGACAGTGCGAATTAATTGCACTGTCCTGAATAAGTAAGAGGCGGCTGATCCGCCATAACAACACAGAAAAACACCACTGAGCGCTACCCCGCCGATGCAGGGGAGAGCCGCGCTCAGCCTGAAAAAGATGATGGAGCTCTAAGCTATGATGGTAGTTCGCCCGATTCAGGCCGATGATCATGCCGCTTTGCGAGAACTGGCACGTAAGACCGGTCCCGGTTTTACCTCCCTGCAGGATAACGACGAGCAGGTTGCCGCAAAAATTGAGTCCGCACTGAAAGCATTCGATCCCGACACCCGTCCGGAAGAAGCCCTCTACCTGTTTGTCCTCGAAGATACCGATAGCGGTGAAATCGTCGGTGTATCCGGTATCGAAGCGGCTGTCGGTCTGACTGATCCCTGGTACAACTACCGGGTGGGCACACTGGTACACGCTTCCCGCGAACTGAAGGTCTATAACAGTATCAATACGCTGACCATCACCAATGATCATACTGGTTATTCAGAGTTGTGTACTTTGTTCCTGGCACCCGACGCACGCCACAGTAAAAACGGCTCACTGCTGTCGAAATCCCGCTTCATGTTTATGGCGGAATACCCGCAGCGATTCAGCGAACACCTGATCGCCGAGATGCGAGGCTACTCCGATGAACAGGGCATCTCACCATTCTGGGAAGGACTCGGTCGTCACTTCTTCTCGCTGGACTTCTCCGAAGCAGACAAACTCTCGGCCATGGACAAAGTGTTCATCGCCGAACTGATGCCGAAGAACACTATCTACACCAACCTGCTGCCAGAACCTGCCCAGCAGGCCATCGGTCAGACCCACGAAGCCACCACACCAGCCCGCCGCCTGTTAGAAAACGAAGGCATGCGCTATACCGGTTATATCGACATATTCGATGGTGGTCCGACACTGGTTGCCCGTACCGATGATATTCGCGCCATTCAGGAAAGCCATTACGTCAAAGCCCACATCGACGATATGCCCGCCGAAGGTGAGCTGTATATGGTCAGCACCTCAGGCTTTGAAGATTTCCGCTGCTGCATCACACCACTGACAGCGGTAGGTAAACACGTTATCACCCTGACACCTGAAGTTGCCGGCGCACTGAACATTAACGAAGGAGCCACTGTACGCATCGTACCGCTCTCTTCCGGACGGAGATTCTGATATGACTCAATCACTCTACATCAATGGCCACTGGTGCGAAGGTCAGGGCCCGCAATTCAGCTCTCTGAACCCTGCCAATGGCAGCACTCTCTGGCAGGCGAAGGCCGCTGACACAACCCAGGTGAACGAGGCTGTCAAAGCCGCACGTCAGGCTGCCTTCGACTGGGCCAATATGGGCTTTGAGAAGCGCTGCGAGATCATTAAGCGTTACGGTGAACTGCTGGCTGACAACAAAGAACTGTTAGCCGCAACTATTGCTGAAGAAACCGGTAAACCACTGTGGGAAACCCGCACTGAAGCGGCGGCAATGGCCGGTAAAATCGGCATCTCCATCACTGCCTACGGAGAGCGTACCGGTGAGCGCAGTAGCGATATGGCTGGCGCTAAAGCAGTACTGCGCCATAAACCTCATGGTGTCGTTGCCGTGTTTGGTCCTTACAACTTCCCGGGCCATCTGCCCAACGGCCATATCGTGCCAGCGCTGCTGGCCGGAAATACAGTGGTACTGAAACCCAGCGAACTGACCCCGAAAGTCGCAGAAGAGATGGTCAAGCTGTGGCACGAAGCAGGCTTACCTGCCGGTGTACTGAATCTGGTTCAGGGCGAAAGAGAGACCGGCGTGGCGCTGGCCTCTCATCCGGATATCGACGGCCTGTTCTTTACCGGTAGCTCCCGCACCGGCCATATTCTGCATGAGCAGTTCGCTGGTCATCCGGGCAAGATCCTGGCGCTGGAGATGGGTGGTAACAACCCGCTGATCATCGGTGCAATCAGCGACATCAAAGCTGCGGTCCATGAAACCATTCAATCGGCTTACATTACCTCTGGTCAGCGCTGCACCTGCGCCCGCCGCCTGTTTGTACCAGCCGGTGAACGGGGTGATCAGTTCATCGAACAACTGCAGCTCGCGGTCAGCCAGATCAGCGTTGGCAATCAGTTTGAAGAACCTGCTCCATTCATGGGTAGTCTGATCTCAGAAGCCGCAGCTGACGGCATTATCGCCGCTCAGCAAGCACTGATCGAAATGGGCGCAACGGCCCTGCTGCAGGCAGAGAAGATCAAACCGGGTACCGGGTTGCTGAAACCGGGTCTGATCGATGTGACCGCCATTCAATCCCTGCCGGATGATGAGTACTTCGGCCCACTGCTGCAGGTGATTCGCTACACAGAAATGGATGATGCGATCAGCCAGGCGAATAACACTCAGTATGGTTTGTCTGCGGGCTTATTCAGTGATGATCAGGCCGAATTCGACCACTTTTATCGCCATATCCGTGCCGGTATCGTTAACTGGAACAAGCAACTGACCGGCGCCAGCAGCGCAGCACCATTCGGTGGCGTAGGCGCCAGCGGTAATCATCGTGCCAGCGCTTACTATGCAGCGGACTACTGTGCTTACCCGGTTGCCGGAATCGAGAGTGAGCAACTGAATCTTCCCGAAGCCCTGTCACCCGGCCTTAAACTCGACTGATGGAGACGCTAATGAAAGCATTTGAAGCCAACTTCGACGGTCTGGTCGGGCCGACTCATAACTACGCCGGACTGTCATTCGGTAACGTTGCTTCCGAACAGCATAAAGCCGCCGTATCGAATCCCAGACTGGCAGCTAAACAGGGGCTCGAGAAAATGAAAGCCCTGCATGATATGGGGCTGGTTCAGGGAGTGCTCGCACCGCAGGAACGGCCGGATATCGCCACACTGCGTCAACTGGGTTTCGGCGGCAACGACGCTGATGTTCTGGCCAGTGCTGCCCGACAGGCTCCCCGGGTACTGGCGGCCTGCTGCTCAGCTTCCAGCATGTGGACCGCTAATGCGGCGACGGTATCACCCAGCGCCGATACTGCCGATGGCAAAGTACACTTTACCCCGGCTAACCTGACCAACAAGTTCCACCGTTCCATCGAACATGAGGTTACCGGTCGGATTCTGCAGGCGACCTTTGCCGATAAAGATCACTTTCAGCATCACAATGCATTGCCGGGTGTCGAACACTTCGGCGATGAAGGTGCGGCAAACCATACCCGCTTCTGCGCTGAATACGGTGACCGCGGTGTTGAGTTCTTTGTCTATGGCCGCTACGCCTTCGACAGCAGCAAACCGGCACCGCAACATTATCCTGCGCGGCATACCTTTGAAGCCTCGGAAGCGGTGGCACGCAAGCACATGCTTGATGCTGGGCATGTAGTCTATGCCCAGCAGAATCCTGATGTCATCGATCAGGGCGTATTCCATAACGATGTGATCGCGGTAGGCAACCGCAATCTGATGTTCTGCCATGAACAGGCATTCCTGAATCAGTCGACAGTAAAGCAGCAACTGACCGATGCGATGAACGGTAACTTCCGGGTTATTGAAGTACCAACTGCACAAGTATCGGTGCAGGACGCCGTCTCCAGCTATCTGTTTAACAGCCAGCTACTGAGTCTGAGCGACGGCCGGACGCTGCTGGTAATTCCCAATGAATGTGAACAGAACCCGGCTGTCTGGAACTACCTGACAGAGCTTCGGGACAGCAACAGCGGCATCGATGAGCTGAAAGTGTTCGACCTGAAACAGAGCATGAGCAACGGCGGCGGCCCTGCTTGTCTGCGTTTGCGAGTAGTCATGAATGAGACAGAGCTGAACGCTTTCAATCAGTCCACCCGGATGAGCGATCAGCTATTCAATACGCTGAACAGATGGGTCGATAAGCACTATCGGGATGCCCTGACAGAAGCCGATCTGGCTGATCCGCAACTACTGATTGAATCCCGGACAGCACTGGATGAGCTGACACAGATTCTTAAGTTGGGTTCGGTGTATCCGTTCCAACGGTGATGCTTTCGAGTCCGCTTAGCGGACTCGAAAGATGTGGCTGGATCGCGGCTGCGCCGCTAGCTGGTAGCTGGACGGAAAACGGAGTTTTCCTTGCTGGAAAAAGATAAGAGCGCAGGCGGTGCAATTTTCACAGCACCAAATCCGCTTTGTGCCAGAAGCGGACTTTTATTTTTCAGGATCTACAATTGTAATTATGAAAAATCAAATCGCAGTTAGCTGTATTCCTTACTTCGCGTTTATCCATACCTTCGCTTTAGCGAGTCACGATGGTGCTTACCAGGCACATGAAGCCCGTGATGGCGGAGCAAATCTTTCAGACATTATCACGGGCATACTGATTTTTTTTGCAATCATTGCGGCATATAAATTAATTCAAGTCGCTTTCAACTCAATCGTGGAGGCTGCAATCAGGCGGGAAACCCGTATAGAAGCCGAGATACATAAAAATAACATTTGGTTATTTATTATTGATTTCTACGAGGGAGACCCAGCTGAACGTAAATACACGGTGCGACACCGAACCAAAGGAATCAAGAGGCAAGGGGCGCTTTACTACAAAGATCGGGACTCCGTGATTGCAAGTATTAACAGCATAAGAAGTACGCGGGAAAGCCGAGGGGATGATCTTGGCTATGCTGTACAAGATAATACGGGGGACTTTCCTGAGCTCAAAGATTAGCAAAGCGATAAAAAAGGTGTATAGCCACCTAATGTCCACTATCTCTTGGCCTTATGGTCGAAGGTAGGCAGTTACACAGTTTTATCTACAGTCTCCTTCAGTGACTTATGTTTCCGATCCGCTCCAACTTAATACAAGGCAACTTCCGTATTCGGCTCGTTTTATACGGGTGTTAATATCCGCTTTGTGTCGAAAGCAGACATTTTGTAAAAACAACGCACTGACTTTTAAGCTCTTATCAAGCAAGGAAAACACAGTTTTCCGTCCAGCCACCAGCAAGTGACGCAGTCACGTTCCAGCCACTAAAGACTATTTATTCAAGATAACCATCCCGTAACTCCCCCACCTGCTGATCCGACAACCCAAGCCCCTCGTTCACAAACCGATCAAAACTGCCGAACTGTTCATCGATTCCCGCCAGGAACTGCACGATATTCTCCTCATGCACGCTGATATATGGCGTCAGCCAACTACGCTCCCACTCTGTTACACCAGCATCCCGCAGATGCTGTTCAACAATGGCTAGCAGTGGCCGGTTATCAAAATATTCCAGTGTCAGCAGATAGTCTTCGATTATGGTTTGTCGCTCGACGCCCAGTGCAGCCAGCACCGTGGCGACAACTATGCCGGTACGATCCTTACCCGCAGTGCAGTGAAACAGTGATGCCTGGCCGGCATTATCCAGCAGCGAATGCAGAATCTGACTCAGTTTCGGAGTCACCCGGGGGACGCACTTACGATACCCCTGACTGACCAGTTGATGGGCACTTTCAGCACTGAGACCACCGCTATCCAGATAATCCCAAAACCGGGCCAGGCTCCCAATCTGCATCTGATAATCTGCAAACGTTGTGGCCTGGAGTGAGCGATTAGGCGTCCGCTGTTGCTCATCAACCTTACGCAGATCGTGGATATGATTCAGCGACAGAGCTTCCAGAACATTAATATCACTGTCTGTCAGATCGGCAAGGTGTCCGGAGCGAAGCAATGTACGCCAGCGGACAGTCCGGCCATCCTGCGTTTCATAGCCGCCCAGATCACGGAAGTTAATCCCGCCTTCAAGATTAAGTCCCCGGCTGCAGCGATCTTCTTTATCCGACATTATCTCTTTCTCATTTTTTCCTGCGGCGGCCACATACGATACTCTTAGCTTCAGCAATGGTCTGCCTGAGGGACTCTATTCTTCAACCACCCATTTGCGGAAGCTGATAAAGTCCTCTTTAAATGGTGTAGGATCACCACTGGCTTCCAGTAACGGAGCAGTAGCCAGTCCAAAGCGCTCCACCTCTGCCTCAGTCATCCAGTGCATATCATCCGACTTTGCAGCATAGACCGTAAACCAGTAGAACTCTTCACTGCCCAGCATCTGCCGGGTGAAATTAATGTAAGGCTTATGCTCAGATGATCCTCGGTTATATTCGCTGGCATCCTTACTCAGATCGGTCCAGGCATGCACACCAATCTGAGCTCCCCGCTCAATTGTTCGTTCGACACCGGCAACAAACAGATCCACGCCACCCGAGGCGATTGCACTGTTACTCAGTAGATGGGTATTCAGTCGGTGCTCACGAATATATTCAGCCAGCTCAAGAGTATTAAACTCATCAATGGATCCGGGACTCGCCGTGAGAACGACAGTCCTTACCTGAGGATTGGCTTCTATCGCCTCAACCACCTCTTCATAGGTACCGGAATTCAGCGCCCCCATCAGATAAAGCTTATCCCCTTCAACGGCGACATCAGTAAGATCGAACTGATTAAGCGCAATGACGGCCACATGAGTGCATGCACTCAGCGCCGGGATCAATACAAGTACTGCAAGCAGTCTTAAGACATAACGTCGCATCAGGTCTACTTCCCTGTAAAATTTTATTACTCTGATTTTGAATATATCTGACTCTTCTCAGGAAAACGACAGCAAATACAGCACTTACGATTCCAAAGAGAACAAGCCAATTAACAATTAAAATATAAGACCCAGACAATACTTTCATTAGTTTAATACTGTCTGAACAAGGCTCTGATCCGTACAATTTTCTCCGTTCATGTCATCAGATTTTGCCTTACCGGAGAGCGCTTCATGCCTTTTATGTCAGTATCCCATCTGCTTCTTATCAGCGTTGCTGCAATCTGGGGTTTCGCCTTTGTCGCCCAGAGCGCAGGGATGGATTATCTCGGGCCGCACAGCTTTAACGCCGCCCGGTTTGTTCTGGGTGCGATATCACTGCTGCCATTATGGCTGGTATTTACCAAACACCGTTTACCACAAGGCAAAACGCTGCTCTGGGGTGGCCTGGCCGCTGGCACCATTATGTTTGGCGGTTTCAGTTTTCAGCAAGTCGGTCTGCTCTACACCACCGCTGGCAATGCAGGTTTTATTACCGGCATGTATATCGTAATGGTCCCGGTGGCAGGTATCCTGCTGGGACACAGCACCAACATGCAGACCTGGAGCGGAGTGATTCTGGCAGTACTGGGTCTTTACGCTCTCTCCATCGGCCCGGATCTGAGTATCGGCTACGGTGATCTGTTGCAACTGATTGGTGCGTTGTTCTGGACAGCCCACGTGCTGACCATCGGCTGGTTGTCACGAAAAGTCGATGCCATCAGCCTGTCTATCTGCCAGTTTATGGTGGCCGCTGTGTGGGCGACAATCGCCGCACTTATTTACGAGACCCCGGCACTACCGGATTTCCAGTCAGCATGGTTGCCTCTGCTTTATGCCGGTATCGCGTCCAGTGGTATCGCCTGCACATTACAGGTAATCGCTCAGCGGAAAGTGGAGCCGGGTATTACCGCATTGATCCTTTCAACCGAAGCAATTTTTGCGGTAATCGGAGGCTGGCTGCTGCTGGATGAGCACTTTGGTTCAAAAGAACTGTTAGGCTGTTCACTGATGCTGGCAGGTATGCTGGTCAGCCAGTGGCCGAGTCGCCGTCAGCAGACCGAAACAGCCTGATCCGGTCTCTCCTGTTAATCTTTAAAGAAGGTCTCCGGTAGTGGCCGGCCTACCGGAGTCGACAGGATCATCATTGTGTTGGTATCGCTGAAATCGATGAAGGCTTCCAGAATATCGTCCAGCTGCGACATGGACTGAACCGCCAGTTTGACCAGAAACGCCTGTTCACCGGTAACGTTATGGCACTCAATCACCTCATCATAGCTGAGCACCAGTGCCTTGAATTCTCGCTCTTTGGTGCGGTACACCTTGCACTGTACCAGCGCAACGATGGGATAGCCGACTTTATCCAGGTTAACCTGCAACGAGTAACCGGTAATAACACCGGTGCTTTCCAGCTTACGAATTCGTTCGGCTACCGCCGGAGCAGACAGATGAACTTTCTTACCCAGCTCAGCATAGGAGATCCGGGCATTATCCTGTAGGGCAGCAAGAATCTTACGGTTAATCGCATCCAGCATAATCAGTCCTTTCAGCCATCAATCAGTTGATCCAGTGGATATCCCCGGAACGGTTTACCGGTACTGAGTACCACATGACTGCTGATGTTAACCATACCCGGCAGTGCATCCAGCAGATGATCATTGATCTCGTTGTAGCGCAACATATCCGGCGCAACGATACGCAGAAACAGATCAAAAGTGCCGCTAACGGTATAACTCTCCACGACCTCGGGTACAGCATCGACCGCATGCTGAAATGCCCGGAAGGTTTCTGTACTCTGATCTTTAAGGCTGACAGTAGCAATCACGGTAACCGTTCTGCACAATTCAGGCAGATTCACGGTACCGAGATACGGGCCGATCAATCCGGCCTGTTCAAGCTTGCGTACCCGGTTCAGGCAGGAACTGGGCGACAAACCGACTTTATCGGCCAGGTCCTGATTAGTGATGCGGGCATCCCGCTGCAGAGTCGAAAGAATATTTCGACTGATCTTATCCAACTGCACTCTAGTGGCCTCTATATTCCCCAAGCCCTTAATTTTAGCATACCTCAGAGCAATCAAAGCAGCAGAATATTATTCTGAATACCTACCATTAAATCGCAGAATATCCACCCCAGACAGTGAAATCACACAGCTCATTTGGCTCATAAAAGCATAAAATTCGCTTTATAAGAATGAATAATGGTGACAACTATGCTGATAATCCGTCCTTGCAGATATGACGATCTCGATGATCTGATGCAGATTTCTCATGCGGTTGGCCGGGGCATGACCTCAATGCCAGCGGATCGCGATGCCTGGCTGGAAAAAATCCGGGCATCTGAAACCGCATTTTCTGAGGCAGGAGCAGAACAGCCAGCCGGCACCTGGTTTATGGTACTGGAGGATAGCGAAACAGGTCGTATCGCTGGCACCACCGCGATATATACCGGCATCGGTCTGAGCAAACCATTTTACTCTTATAAAATTTCAACACTGGTCAGCAGCAGCGATGATCTGGCGATTACCCGACAGTCACGGGTACTGAATATGGTCAACGATTACACTGGCGCAACCGAAATCGGTTCGCTGTTTCTGCTGCCAGAGTTTCGTAAGCCCGGCATTGGTCAGTTCCTGTCCCGTGCCCGCTATCTGGCAATGGCGGACTTTCCTGAACGCTTTGGTGATCTGGTGATGGCTGAGCTCCGGGGCTGGCAGGATGAACAAGGCAACTCGCCGCTATGGGATCATCTGGGACATACCTTTTTCGGCATCGACTTTCAGGAAGCAGTAAACACCGCGGCACTGAAAGGCACAAAGTTTATCTCCGATCTGATGCCCCGCTATCCGATCTATATCGACCTGCTGCCGCAAGCCGCCCGGGACGTGATTGGCAAGCCCCATGAGTCATCGGCTCCGGCTCTGAACATGCTGAAAAAAGAGGGGTTCCAGTTCACAGGCTACGTCGATCTGTTTGACGGAGGGCCATCAGTACAGGCCGCTACTCAGGAGATTCACACCGTCCGCGACAGCCGTAGTATGAATGTTGAAATTCTGGACACTATCGATGCTGCTGCACCGTTATATATGATCAGCAATGGCCAGCTTTCCAACTATCGGGTAGTACTGGCGCCAGTACAATTCAATAGCGCAGGGAATCCACAAATCAGCCAGCAAACCGCCCAGACACTGCAAGCCGATGCTGGTACCCTGCTCCGTTTTGCACAGGCTGGGAAACGGACAGCATCATCCGCTGAACAGAGTCGTGCAGCCTGATAGCCGGATCCGATGTATCAAATTCTGAGTGGTTGGAGCATACTTACGCAGTAACCGCATAGCGTTGTAAGGGAGTACTATGATGCGATCAATATATGCCGCTCTGTTTCTGCTATTACCTCTGTTCAGTACCGCTGAAAATATACATTGGCCCGACCTGAGCACTATAAAACACGTCAGTGGCCGCAGTGCCATCGAAGCGGATCTGCAATCGGGCGCAGCCGCCTTTACCGTCCCTTACGGTACTCCGGTCTCAATCACCATTCCTCAATATGCCATGTATCGGGATCTGGACAGCGGCAGGTTGATTCCGGTTGTCGTAATTCAGGCAGAAGTTGCTCAGGGACTGGCTATGTTTGGCGCTATATAAGTGGGATCAGACAAGCATCTGATCGGTCAGGCAGAACAGTTTAAACTGCTGGGGCAAGCCCTGACTCAGGACTAACCCCCTGTTAATTAACTCGCGTGGGTCGATTCAAAGATCTTATCAGCATTGGCTTCAACAAAGCCCTGATAAACCACACCATTCGCATCAGGATAACGCAAAGCAAACTCGTAGAAACAAGTTGGAATCTCACGTTCATCACCACCGGCAAAACTATAGTGCTGACGATCTGCCATCGTTGAGCCCTGTTCCAACAGCGTTTGTGGACTGCCTTTAATCTCGCCACCGGCAGTATTCACAGCAAAGCCTGCGGTTTTAACCCGATTAAGGACATCCTGAATTGAATCAGTGCTGCTCAGGTGGTTAATACTGACGGTAAAGTGATTCACCCGAACGCCGATCGCCAGTAGCCAGGCACCGTACTCGGTTTCCTCCATCAGCGTGCTGTAATCATCAAAGGATGGCATATCCCAGTGCCGGGCTGACCAGAAGACAGACAGATCCAGTTTCTTAAGCTCAATCTGTTTTGTATAACGTCCTATGATCGCTTGCGCCTGCTCGCTCAACTGATCGGTCAGCAGTTCGGAGCAGAAGATCTTCGGCACTTCCGGATTCGGATGAATAAAGCTGTGGGCGCGCAGTTTTTTAGCTTTGAACTCATAACTGTCCTGCCGCTCATAGCCCAGTGACAGAATCAGCGGTTCCAGATTGTCCAGCTGTAACGGCGTATCAGCAAAGGTGCGAAAGGCCACGTGGTCATTGATTACCACGCCATCAGTTGCTTCAAACAACTGCTTAATCTGGCTGGCCTGAGGGGTGATCTGAATATAGTCCTGCCACAGGGCATCAAAGAAAGATTCCGGGGTAAATTCAATGGCGCTCATAAGTCTGATTTCTCTTGTTTAGAAGCGGCGTACAGCTGCTATGGATCGTTCATTGTTATCCTCTGAGTCTGGATCAGAGCTACAGAGTTCGCAAACAATTAAACTTACTGTCAAGAGTCAGAAATACTTACCCTGATCGCCCGAGGGTCATATTTCAACCAGGACTGGAGCCAATGATCGAACTCTGCCACTAATGGATCTCGTTCGCGCCCTTCCCGCTCCACCAGCCAGTAACCCGGCACTAAAGCGGGATTCAGATCACTTAACTTCCATGCCCCCAGAGGGGCAATAAAACGCCCTTCTTCACAACCTTTCTGCGCAATCGCCACAGGCAGTAAAGCAACCCCCAAACCGTTACTGACCGCCTCTACCTGACTGGCCTGACTGTCGAGAATCAGTGCCTGCCGCTCAACTACCGCATCCACATTCAGCGTGCTGTAGAGCTTTTGCCACAGTAACAACGATAATTCGGTACAGAGTAAGCGCTGAGCGGGGAGATGATCAGAGCTGCTCAGTGGGTTTGCTCCGCTAATCAGCGACGGATGGCACACCAGCATACAGTCATCGATGAGCAGTAATTGTTTACGACTGAACGGCCAGTGACCAAATCCCCACTGAATCGCCAGATCCAGATGCTGATCCCGGAAATCCGGAAAGCGGACCGACGCACTGATCTCCAGATCAACCTGCGGATGCAGTTGTTCAAATTCAGACAACCGGGGCAACAGGCAGTTGACGGCAAACCAGGGGGATACAGAGATGCGTAACTGACGACGTTGCTGACGTTGCTGCAGATCCTCTATCCCCTGCTCAATCAGCTTGACTCCCCGATCAACATAGTCGAGCAACTGCTGCCCCTCAGCCGTCAACTGAAGTCCTGCTGGTAAACGCTGAAACAGAGTTAGACTTAACTGCTCTTCAAGATTTCGCACCTGGAGGCTGACCGCCTGCGGCGTAACACACAGCTCTTCTGCGGCTTTTTTGAAACTGCAATAGCGTGCAGCAACAGCAAAAATATTCAAACTGCGCAGCGGAAGGTTTGCAGCCAACGGAACACTCCGGATAAGACGTTTATGATTTTCGAACATACCTGAAAAGTAAAAGGGCCGCCAATGGCAGCCCTTTTCATAGCACTTATATAAGCACTTATATAAACACTTAAAATAGCACTTAAGCGTTCAAAGCTAAGCGTTTAAACCAGCTCGGTCTCTTTCTCTTCTTTAACCTTAGCTGCAACACCTGCACGCTTCTCCCAGAAGTGAGCATTCTTAATGCCCAGCTTAGCAGGATTAAAGGTGTAGTTTTTCACACCGGCTTTACGCTGCGCTTCGTAATCCTTCAGCGCTTTCATTGCAGGTTTGGACATAAAGAAGATGATCAGAATACCGACAATATTCAGCCACGCCATCATGCCAACACCCACGTCACCCATGCCCCACGCCAGGTTTGCAGTCTTCACAGAACCGTAGAAGGTCGCCGCAATCAGAACCAGCTTCAGGATCAGAGTCAGACCCGGCATCTTCAGCGTACGCTGCAGGTATGCCACATTGGTTTCTGCAATGTAGTAGTACGCCAGAATAGTCGTGAATGAGAAGAAGAACAGTGCAAAAGCAACGAATGGGTTACCCACACCCGGCAGCACCTGCTCAATCGCAGTCTGAGTAAACATCGGACCGTTCGCCGCAACATCAGCCGCCAGGTTCTGAACCAGAAAGGCATCACCGGCACCGTGCACGTTGTAAGCACCGGTAATCAGAATCATCAGCGCGGTTGCAGTACATACGAACAGAGTATCGATGTAGACAGAGAACGCCTGCACCAGGCCCTGTTGTGCAGGGTGATCCACTTCGGCTGCCGCCGCTGCGTGAGGACCAGTACCCTGACCAGCTTCGTTAGAATAAACACCACGCTTCACACCCCAGCCAATTGCTGCACCCAGACCAGCCATTGGGGTAAATGCGTCGCCCAGGATCATACCGAAGATCTCTGGCAGCATATCGATGTTCAGCATCACGATAACCATCGCGATCAGAATGTAGGCCAGCGCCATAAATGGCACAACGATCTGAGTGAAGTTAGCGATACGCTTAACACCACCGAAGATGATGAAGCCCAGCACCAGTACAACGATAGTGCCGGTCATGACTTTAGCAAAGCTCAGAGTGCCGATAGCAGTATCGATCATTTCACCCGGACCAAACGCCGTCTGCACCGCATTACCGATACTGTTGGACTGTACGCCTGGCAGGAACACACCACACGCCAGAATCGTCGCGATCGCAAAAATCCATGCAAACCACTTCTGACCCATCGCTTTTTCGAAGTAATAAGCCGGACCACCACGGTACTGACCGTCCTGTTCCTCTTTATAGATCTGCGCCAGAGTAGATTCTGCATATGCAGTTGCAGCGCCCAGGAAGGCGACTACCCACATCCAGAATACTGCACCCGGACCACCAAAACCGATTGCCGCTGCCACACCGGCAATGTTACCGGTACCGACACGACCGGACAGGGATACTGCCAGCGCCTGGAAAGAGGAAATACCTTCGCCGGAGCTTTTACCGGACATCAGCAGTTTCCACATTTCACCAAACATGCGCACCTGAACAAAACGGGTCAGGATTGAGTAAAAGAGACCGGCACCCAGACACAGATAGATCAGCGCCGGGCTCCAGATAATGCCGTTCATAAAATCGACAAATGCTTGCATTGAGAGACTCTCCAAAGAGATTCGTGCGAAGAAATCTGCGAACGCCACCAGAACCGTTCGAAGATTCCCTGATATGCACAGGTTATTGTTGGATTTATTCGCGGGGCATTCTATAGAAGCAGATCCAGTTTTATCGCCTGATACACAGCAATCAACAGGATAAAAGACTAAAAATCATACAATTACAGGAATAACAGCCTTGTTTTAAGTGCATTAGAACAAGGTGCAATATCAGTCGGTGAAGACAGAATAATCTTTCAATCGGGACATCCGGAAGGGAATTATATTTCACGGGTAAACGTCATTAATCGGACGATTAAGTTCAGTTTTTGCGACGCATTACCGGACAGCGCAGAAAATAATACAAAATGATTCATGACACCAGAGCCACAGCATAACCGGACTACCCAAATCAGGTGAGCTAAGCCAACTCCCTGCGGCTTCAAAAGCAGAGTTTCGATAGCAGATCAGCAGCCGATTTGATAATCTGCTCTGCTTACTTTATCCAGCAAAAAATCATCCTTTTGCAGAACCGGACAGCAGACCAGTACTCAGGCACATGAATCAGAAAGCAGGCATTCCAGACAGCACCGTCAAGCACACTCCAATGATGCAGCAATACCTCCGCATCAAGGCAGAACATCCGGACCAGTTAGTGTTCTACCGCATGGGTGACTTTTATGAACTGTTCTATGACGACGCCAAGAAAGCCTCGCATCTGCTGGATATCTCACTGACAGCACGGGGGAAATCAGGCGGTGAACCGATCCCGATGGCCGGTATCCCATTCCATTCTGCCGATGGCTATATTGCCAAAATAGTTCGTGCCGGAGAGTCCGTAGCAATCTGCGAACAGGTCGGTGATCCGGCCACCAGCAAAGGTCCGGTGGAACGAAAAGTAATGCGTATCGTCACTCCGGGTACGCTGAGTGATGAAGCCCTGCTGGATGAACGTCAGGATAGCCTGCTGGTTGCCATCAATACCGATCTGCAGAAGTTTGGCCTGGCAATTGTTGATATCAGTACCGGCCGTTTCAGCCTGCTGGAAGTCAGCGGTGAAGAAGCGCTGCGTGGCGAACTGGAACGCCTGAAACCTGCCGAGCTGCTGTTTAATGATGGCCATAACCTCTCAGGTTTACTGCAGGGCTATCGCGGCCTTCGTCCACAAGCGCCCTGGAACTTTGAATTGGAAACCGCCGAACGCCTGCTATGTCAGCAGTTCCAGACCAAGGATCTGACCGGCTTTGGCTGTGATCATCTGCCGGTCGCTCTGGGCGCCGCCGGTTGCCTGCTGCAATACGCTAAAGAAACCCAGCGCACCTCACTACCACACATCCGCCGCCTGCTACTGGAGCAGCGTGATGAAAGTGTGATTCTGGATGCGGCGACCCGAAAGAACCTTGAAATTGACATTAATCTGACTGGCGGCCGGGAAAATACCCTGGCGTCTATTATCGATAAAACCGCAACGCCGATGGGCAGTCGGATGCTGCGGCGCTGGCTGAACCGTCCACTGCGTTGCCGCAACACACTGGAAAGCCGGCAGGCTGCCATTCAATGGCTGATCAGCAACTATCGATTTGAACAGATGACGCCGGTACTGAAAGAGATCGGCGATATTGAGCGTATTCTGTCACGGGTGGCACTGCGCTCCGCCCGACCGCGGGATATGGCTCGTTTGAAGCAAGCCTTTGCCGCACTACCTGAAATTCAGTCTCAGCTGGAAAACACCCAGCCAGTACTGCTGCAACAACTGGCAGAATCAGCAGGCACCTTCCCGGATCTGGCTGACCTTCTGGATCGTGCAGTGATAGACAATCCACCGGTAGTCATTCGCGATGGCGGTGTTATCGCCACCGGCTACGATGCCGAACTGGATGAGCTGCGCGGCCTCAGTGAAAACGCTGGCGGCTACTTGCTGGAACTGGAAACCCGCGAGCGCGAGCGCACCGGTATCCCGACCCTGAAAGTTGGTTACAACCGGGTACACGGCTATTACATCGAAATCGGTAAAGCACAGGACGGTGAAATCCCTGCTGAATATATCCGCCGCCAGACGCTGAAAAACGCCGAACGCTATATCACCCCGGAGCTGAAAGAGTTTGAAGATAAAGCCCTGAGCGCCAAGAGCCGTGCTCTGAGCCGGGAAAAAGCCCTCTATGAAGCTCTGGTAGAAACTCTGGCAGAGCAACTGGCTGATTTGCAGGACAGTGCTTCTGCACTGGCGGAACTGGATGTACTGACCAACCTGTCAGAACGGGCTGATAGCCTTGATTACGTAGCGCCTGCTTTCAGCGATACCCCACAGATCAACATTACTCAGGGCCGTCATCCGGTAGTTGAAGATGTGCTGGACGATCC
>JAOXSA010000288.1 GCA_025800245.1 Amphritea sp.
CCTGCCAGTCTGGCCGCGCGTGGCCCGTAACTGATTTCACCAGTTCCGTGCCGATATTGATGCAACCCGCGACCTTTCAAAAGACGAACGATTTTCGTGCGCCAATCCCTCTTTGTGCTTGCTCTTTTGAATCGAAATAGATATATTTCAGTTGTGCAGGTCGCAGCTATGCAGGTTGCTATCGGCCTCGTGGGCTGGATGAAACAGCACGGAGTGGACGAAACCATCAGTGCTCTGGGTGGGGACAGTACAGCCATGAATACTGGGAGGAAAGGCGGCACAATCACGCTTGTAGAGAACCTGCTAGGCCGCAAGCTGACGTGGCTGATCTGTTCATTGCAAACTGGTGAGCTTCCCCTGCGGCACCTGATTCAGCAACTTGACGGCCCCACAAGCTCTGATCGCACCTTCAGCGGCCCGCTGGGCAAATGTTTGAACGGAGTCACCCAGCTGCCTGTGGCGGAATTCGAACCAGTCACTGTTGGCGAGCAGCTGATAGATCTCGGGCCTGAAGTCTTCCAGGACTTGACTGACGACCAGCGCTATGCCTACGACATGGCTAAGGCCATTCGGGAGGGAGAGGTGCCCCGGGACCTGGCGAACAAGAAGATCGGCGCTATCAACCACAGCCGCTGGCTGACCACTGCCAGTTCCTTCATGCGTCTTTATGTGAGTCGACATGGATTCAAAGGCAGGATCAAGAAACGACTCAACCCAATCGTCGGCTTCATGATCGGGGTGTATATCCCGTGCTGGTTTCGCAACAAAGTACACTGGGTGTGAACGAACGGACCGCTCAAC
>JAOXSA010000294.1 GCA_025800245.1 Amphritea sp.
GGCTGCGTCACCCGAAAGGCAGCGTCGCCATCGTCACTATGGTTCCTTTTCTTTCTCTTCTTCTGTTGCAGACAGTCCCAGCGCAGTACGGATTGCAACCATATCATATCCTCTGTCACGGAGATAGTCGCCGTGAACGGCGAGCAAACTTTTTCCATGAGTCACTGCATCTTGTTGGGTATGCGTTGGAAACATTGCCTGCAACTCTTCCATCGCCGCCTGGGATTCCATAGCCATAAATTCCTCAGCCGATGCCAGATCCAAGACAGCTTTAGCTGGTTGCAACTCTCCTTTCCTGATGCACAGCGTGCAAAGTTCGAGCTGAAACAAAATCACCGGCAACGCGTCATTCGGCAGAAGTATTCCAGGCTGCGTATCGGGCTCATAGTGAGCGCCTTCCAGGATCACCGCAAAAAGCTCACCCGCCATGGCAATGTACGTCAGCAACTGTTCGCGATGTCCAACTGGCTGCAACTTCCGAGTGGGTGCCCCTGATTCTCCGCCAGCAGCATGATCACGATTTCCATCCATGGCACGCGGATAACACGTGCTCGATGCTCTTTTTGAACCATCGGTCCTGCAAATTATGATAACCATGTTTTTATGTACCGCTTCAGCTCACCCTATCCCCTGTGCTAGCATGCTATACCTCCC
>JAOXSA010000305.1 GCA_025800245.1 Amphritea sp.
GGATGCTCAGGTTAAAGAAAGTGATGATGCTCTGATTGATGAAGAAATTCTTAGCATCTTTGTTGAAGAAGTCGACGAAGTGCTGGCGGCCGTTAATGATGCCTGTTCCAAATTGAAATCAAATCCAGAAGATTCGCCGAGTTTGCAAGAGCTTCGCCGGGCTTTCCATACCTTGAAAGGCAGTGGCCGCTTGGTGGGCGCGACTCAGATTGGTGATCTTGGTTGGGCCATCGAGAACTTACTCAATAAATATCTAGAGCAGAATATTGTTCCTCAAAGCGATGACTTCCGTTTGATAGACCTCGCGACTGAGCGTCTGCCGTCATTGCTTACCGCCTTTTCTGAACAATCAGGTGCGGTTGATTGTGACGATATCTATGGCCTGACTGAGTCTCGCTTACAGGCGCTTGTCGCGTCACCAGAATCCAATGAAGCTGAACAAGATGAAGCGGCTAGCTCTGAAGCTGTCCAGTCTGAATCCGTTCAATCTGAAGTCGTTACTGTCGAGGTTGTTCAAGACGAACTTGCAGATAAGACGGATGCTGAGCTTGACGATGCAATCGATGCGCAATCAGAGATTGTGGATGTCGTGGAAGTTGTAGCGGAACCAGCGCCTGAAGCTGTCGTTTCTGCAATGGACGATGATGACGACCTCATCGACGACGAAATTCTTGAGATCTTTATCGAAGAAGCTGAAGAAGTTTCGGAAACGATTGGCAATTACCTGCCCGTTTTCTTACAAGAATTTGAAAACCAGGAAGCGCTCACTGAGTTGCGTCGTGCCTATCATACGCTGAAAGGCAGTGGCCGCATGGTCGGTGCCGAAGATATCGGTGAAACGGCGTGGGCGGTAGAGAATATGCTCAATCGGGTTATCGATGGCTCTATCTTGATCAATCAAGACATTGCAGATGTGGTGGCCTATGTCTCTGAATTGATCCCGAACTTGGTCGAGCACTTTAAGCATCGCACGCAACCGACAATCGATCTGGCGGTGTTGCAAGATCATGCGGACTCTCTGTCAAAAGGAGAGTTGGTCCCAGCACTCAAGAATTTGGCCTTGGAATCTGCCGACAACGCATCGGCAGAGACCTCAGTGGCGACAGACGCGATTTCAGAACAGAATTCAGAAGAGAGTGTTGCAGTCGAACTTACAGCTGACGCAAGCGAGCAAACGGCTCCGGAAGGCGACCCGCTCCTAGGTGTGGATCAAACCTTACTCGAAATTTTCGAAACCGAGGTGGCAGGTCACATTGCCAGCATCGAAACCTTCGTGTCAGCCGTGCTTGCGAGCCAAGAAGATACGGCTGTCGACGATGCCCTGTCTCGTGCTTTGCATACCCTTAAAGGTAGCGCTAAAACAGCGAGCATTGATTGTATTGCTGAAGTCGCGGTACCCGTTGAGAAATTCATCAAAGAACTACGTGCTCGACAGTTGAAGGTGAGTGTAGAGATTGCGGAGCTCATGGATCAGGCTTTGGCCTTGGTTAAAGAGGGCTTGGGCAACATACATAGCGCACCCAAAACGTCTTTGTCTGGCACGGCGGCCTTCCTCGAAAGTTTTGCTGCCTTGCAGCAGAGCGTGTTTGTCGAACCTGAAGAAGATGAAGCGCTTGAAAGCTTTGAAGGGCAGGACCCTCAACTTGTTAGCATCTTCTTGACGGAAGGTCTGGATATTCTGCTCGACGCCGAACGAATTATCGACGACTGGTCAGAAAATCCTGTTTCTAACGACAGCCTGGAAACCTTGTGCCGAGAAGTGAAAACTCTTCAGCGTGGTGCGAAGGTGGCTGGTTTAGAGAGTATTTGTGAACTGTGCGAAGCGATAGAAGGCAGCTATCACTGCATCGATCCTGCCTTGGCTGAGCAGAATTCAGAGCTTATTTCTGTCATTAAACGTGCTCATGATGTTTTGATTAACATGATGGACCAAGTTGCCGCAGGTCTCACGGCAGAGCTGGATAATCAGCTCTTAGCTGAATTGAAGCAGTTTGCGATAGCAGCCTGTGACGAAAACGTTGAGCTTGAGAGTGACAGTGATTTGTCGGACTCCTTGGCAGAGCTTGATGAACATCTAGAGCAAAGCATTCCTGATTATCAGCGTGATGAATCTGAGAACGAACAAGCAATCTCAGAAGACTTCGATGACGAACTTGCTGAGATCTTCTTGGAAGAAGCGGTTGATATTGTGTCTGGTTTGGATGAACTCAGCGGGAAAATCTCAGGCGCTGAAGCTTCCGAAGAGGCGCTTCAGCAGCTTGAACGTGATTTTCACACCCTCAAGGGTGGCGCTCGTATGGCCAGTATCGATGCCATTGCTGAGTTGGCAGGCGCGCTTGAAAACCTATTTAACGACATCCTTCATGGGCAGCGAGCCATGTCGGACCAGGTTTCAGAGGTGTTGACCGAGGCGCGGGCGGTCTTTGCTGAGCAAATGGAAGCCCTGGAACAGCGTTCGTCGTTACCGTCGCCTGATGCACTGGTTCAGCGAATTAATACGCTACCTAAGGGTGCCTCTGAGGATGCGAGTACCTCCGAAGATATCTTACGCGAAGAAAGTAACGTATCTGCAGAAAGTACCGCATCGACAGAAAGTATCGCACCTGAATCTGTCGCTGACGCTTCGCATAGTGCGGAGACTAATGCTGAGACCAGTGCTGTTGAATCGGGCTCGACTGAATCAAGCACCATTTCTCTTGCCGATCTCGATCCAGAACTGGTTGAGATCTTCCT
>JAOXSA010000309.1 GCA_025800245.1 Amphritea sp.
TCGATAGCGGCGAGGTTAAGGCTCAGCGCATGGAAGGCATTGCTGACTAAGCGGTAAGCGCCGGAGGCTCCGCGTTCCTGGCTGGTAATATCCCTCACTGCCGCCGCGGTGGCTGGGCTATCCAGTGTTTTACCCAGGCTTTTTTGGAATACTGCCATATCTTCATGGCAGCGTTGGCGCTCTATTGTGCGCAGGGTGCGCTGAAAGACCCCGATGCGGCTGAAGTTAAAGCTGTCGCGGTGTTTGTAATTCGGATTTTCTTCACCATTTGGGAGTTTTTCTGGCACGACAAAGCGTTGTACCAGTTCGGCGCTCTGAAAGTATTTCTGCTGACTGGCGTCTTCCATGATATGGAACAGGCAGGCGCTGACCTGCATGGCCATACTGGTGTGATGGCGCAGTTCAAATATTGGGTCGGGTAAGGCGATGAGTTTTAGCTGGCGTGCTCTGGCATCGGCCAGATAGTCGATTGAGCTACGGGGTTGCCAGAGGCTGTCTTCCTGACTATCCGTATTTGTTTGCTTGTCATACTGGGCTACGCGGGCGCCGTATTCCAGGCGTTGAGCGTCATTTCCCAGTGCTGCCAGTAGGTTGCTGCTGTTCTCGCGCAGGGCGTTGACCTCGTAACTGATACCGTCGTACAGATAGTGCAGATGGTTGCCACTGAGGTCGCGGTTATAGAGGCTGGGGTCGGCCAGTTTTTCTTCTATCTCCGGTTCACGCAGGCGCATCGTTCTCAAGGTGGTGTTCAGCTTGCTTCCCAGCGTATTAATGCTCTGATGGGTAATCACGCTGGTACGCTGCTGGAGAATGTTCTGGTTTTCAGGGTTCTCGAGAAAGTTCAGGTAGGCGGCGCTCCACTGGACCTCTGAGTAGGCGGCGTACAAACGTTGAGGGCTACCGTTGGCTTTGGTTGGCAGCCAGATATCTTTGAGTGGTTTGCCTACAGCTTTACGCGGGCCTTGCTTAAAGGGTTTTTCAAAGCCTTCACGGTGGTGGTAAAGGTGAGTATCACGAAATTCCGGGCCACTATTTTCCTTGTTGGTTATCTGAATCTCCCGACATAGCTGATTGCCTTTAAAAATATACAGGTAGCCATTGCGGGTGGGGGCCATATATTGTTCCGGGTATTGTGCCGGTTGAATGCTCGGGAGAAAGGTTAGAGGAACAACTGCCTGCAGATGATAATTCTGTTCGTAGTTATACTCTTTATCCTGGTATGTCTGCTCATCGACATCGGTAAACAGGGGCAGTTTGATCGGCCCACCTTCGTCGCACTCAATGCTGAGCCAAACGTTGCGTTTTTCGGTTTCAGGTGTCCAGTTCCAGCTAAAAACGCTATAACCTGCGACTTCAAGTAACTTCTGTTTCGCTTCGATGTATGCCTGTTGTACTTGATCGCTGCGGTCGTAGAACTGGAATGACTGTGTCGTATCGTGGCTGATGCCATTAACGCTGATAAAAAAATCGCAGTC
>JAOXSA010000323.1 GCA_025800245.1 Amphritea sp.
GTACCTGAAACAGAGTCGTAGCTGGACCGGAAGGCGAAGCCTTCCTCGCTTGACCACATTGCGGGCAATGCTTGCTGGAAAAAAGCACAATCCATCGAAAAATGAAGCGAGCCGTTGTAGCGAGGCACGTCCTCGTGCCGATTATTCTGATGAAGGGCTGTCTGAGAGCAGGGCAGCGGAGTAACCCTCAATATTGTAATCTCAGCGCTCATAAAAAAACGGGCCTGAAAGGCCCGTCGAAAAGTTGTGCAGAGGCGCTGGGGGCTCTGCACAGGCAGGTACCTGGCTATGCTCAGCCAAACATCGCTTCAGCAGTTTCCCGTAGTACTTTAACCAGACGATCGATATGCTCAGCTTCGATTGTCAGCGGTGGTGAGAAGGCGACGATGTTGCCCATCGTACGAACCATTACGCCACGCTCATAACAGCCTTTCTGGAAGTCCAGACCGATCGGGCCGTTAGCCGCAACAGAAGCATCAAACTGAATCGCACCAACCAGACCGTAGTTACGCACGTCGATCACTTTCGGCGCGTCTTTCAGGGTGTGCAGCGCTGTTTCAAAGTGCTTACCGATATCACCGCCAGCACGGGTTAGCAGACCTTCCTGCTCGTAGATATCCAGAGTAGCGATACCTGCTGCACAGGCAACCGGGTGAGCGGAGTAGGTGTAGCCGTGGTAGAACTCGATACCACCCACTGCAACGTTGTTAACGATCTGGTCGTGAATTTCATCTTTGACGAAAACAGCACCCAGCGGGATCACACCGTTAGTGATACCTTTCGCTGAGGTGATCATATCCGGCACTACATCAAACTCTTCTGATGCGAATGCTGAGCCCAGACGGCCCCAGCCAGTGATTACTTCGTCAAAAATCAGCAGGATATCGTACTGGTCACAGATTTCGCGCATACGCTTCAGGTAGCCCTGAGGCGGCATGATAACGCCGCCGGCGCCACTCATTGGCTCAACGATCACCGCTGCGATGCTGTCAGCACCGTGGAAGTGGATCAGTTGTTCCAGTGCTTCGGCTTTGTCGATACCGTGCTCAGGAAGGCCCTTGCTGAAGGCGTTGTTAGCAATATCCAGCGTGTGTGGCAGGTGATCTACTGGCAGCAGTGGACCGAAACCAACGCGGTTAGGTGTCAGGCCACCCACAGAGATACCACCGAAGTTAACACCGTGATAAGCCATTTCCCGGCCCAGCAGTTTGGTTTTGCCGCCTTTACCGCGGGACTTCTGATACTGCAGGGCAATCTTCAGCGCTGATTCAACCGCTTCTGAACCGGAGTTCGTGAAGAACACTTTGTTCAGTGGTTGCGGGGTGTGCTTAACCAGACGGTTGGCAAACTCAAACCCGATCTCATGGCCGAAGTTGAATGGCGATGCGTAATCCAGTTCCAGCAGTTGCTTGTTAACGGCTTCAGCGATCTGGGTACGGCTGTGGCCAGCATTCACGCACCACAGGCCTGCGGTAGCGTCGAGAATTTCCTGACCTTCATTGGTGTAGTAGAAGACGCCTTCAGCGCGATCAATGATACGTGGCGCGTTTTTGAAGTCCCGGTTAGCCGTAAACGGCATCCAGAAGGCATCCATATTGATGTTGTTGCTCATGGTGAACCTTGTCCCAGTTAGCTGTTCTTGTGTCTTGTCGTTATGCAGGGGGATGCTGTGACCGGAGTCCCAGCAGTCTGGCAATCAGCTCCCCTGATTTTGATGACATGGTAGCTTCAGGTATAAAGTCATATAAATTACAAACTTTAAATACTTACTTTGATATAATTCAAACTTTATTCAGAGCGAAGCGGATTGGATGATGGTCAACAAAGCGCTACAGGGGATGGGTAAGGTCGGAGACTATGAGATCCGCTTACTGAGAGTCTTTAAAACCGTGGTCGAATGCGGTGGCTTTTCTGCCGCCGAGGTTGAACTGAATATCAGTCGATCGACGATCAGTGTGCACATGTCCAATCTGGAAGGCCGCCTGAAGCTGAAACTCTGTCATCGTGGGCGTTCCGGCTTCTCTCTCACGGAAGAGGGGCTGACCATCTATAACGCGACTAAACAGCTGTTTTCCCGCCTGGCGGAGTTCCGCTCAACGGTGAATGCGCTGCATCAGCAAATGAGTGGTGAAGTCCGGATTCTGACGTCGGATACCATCAGCCTGGATGAACGCTGTGGTCTTGATCAGGTGGTAGCGGAGTTTGCGGCTCAGGCACCGGATGTATATATCAGCTTTGATACGGCGCCGATGGGGGAAATTGAACGTCGGGTGATTAACGGCGATGCCGATGTTGGCTTTATCCCGCATCATAAGGATATCGAGGGGTTGGATTTTCTGCATATGTATTCCGACCGCTCACTGCTCTATTGCGGTGATCGCCATCCGTTATTTCATGAGAAGGATGAAGCGCGTATTGCTGAGGCCCTGA
Organism: Amphritea sp.; assembly: GCA_025800245.1. GTDB lineage: Bacteria > Pseudomonadota > Gammaproteobacteria > Pseudomonadales > Balneatricaceae > Amphritea. Next base: position 2,431 of record JAOXSA010000323.1, read on the forward strand.
AAGAGTGCAAACTGGTGCATGCCGGGGTGCAGACCAATCAGGAAGCCAGTATGCAGCTGGCAGAGATGAATAAAGCGGCAGAGGCCTATTATTACGAAACCCGGGCCACCATGATCCTGTCCGGCGTTTATGTCGGGTTTATGGCTGAAAAGTTTGCCCAGCAGTGGGTTGATCGGGGACGTATGCGCGCTCTGTTGCCGGAACAACGACGCTATGAGCTTCAGATTACCGCGATCAGCCGACGCTCAGGGCCTCTGAACAAACCCCGGGATCTGTTTATGGAGCTGTTGTCTGCACATATTGAGGGGTTGGATAACCGGCTTTAATTCCGCTTCAGGTCAGACTGTAGCCACTGCTTCACCTGACTGATAAGCCATTCCGGCACATCATGGGGCAGATCATGACCTGCCTGAGGGTGTTGGATAACAGGCACCAACCACTGTCTGGCAAGGCAGTCCGAACTGACGGGATCAACCAGACGATCCTGTGAACCACTGACCAATAGCGTTGGACGTTTGGGTGGCTGGGAGTCGGCTTTGCAGCTGTTTGCCAGTAACAGTTGCCGGATCAGATTAGTACGACTGACCGGACACTGTTGTTGCCAGAGGTGCCATTGTATCAGTGTCTGCTCCCGTTGCTCCTGATTGGCGCAGGTCAGATCGAAAATCAGAGCTTCCCGCTCATAGCCACTGTGCTTAAGTGCTTGTAATAGATTTTTCAACGCTCCGGGCCTTAGCCGCTGCCAGCGGTGATTAAAGGGGGCCAGGCTGCTGTTGATCATGATGATCGCACGAATATCCTGCGGATATTTCTGCATCCAGTGATAGGCAACCATGCCGCCCAGCGAGAGTCCCAACAGAGTAATTGGTACAAGGTGGCTATAGCGGTCATGTAACCACTCGATAAGTGATGTGATCTGGGTAGGGCTGCGATGCTGCCAGAGTGTGCCATTGCCCGGCAGATCAATACACTCAACTGTGCTGCGGGGAAAATGCTGTTGCCACAGGGACGGCAGTTCTCCCCAGTGCCGTGCTTCACGTCCCAGTCCTCTGATAAATAACCAGCGGTGCTGCGCCAGTTCAGCCATACCAGCGCTGCCTTGCATTTATATCAAAGCGTTGTCGCTCCTGATCACTGCGCGGCAGCCAGTGCTGCCATGACTGGCAACTGCGTAGCAGAAACTCCAGTAGCAGCAGATGGCGACGAAAGGTGCGCTTTTCCCGGTGGGGGACCAGAGGATTGAACAGCCCCATAAATGATGCCAGCTGTAGTGGATTCTTTCTGACCCAGTTCCAGGATCCCATTTCCAGTGTCAGCGGCAGAAACACCCGCTCTGGTTGCTGCAGGGCCTGATGATAAAGGTAATCCCAGAGATCTCCGTGGGTCAGGTAGCTGTGATGCTGGGGCTCAACAATATAGTTGTGGTGGGGATAGCTGCGCTCGAACAGGTGAACCAGTGCCGCTATTTCGGCACTGTGATGTATAGGATCCCGTGATCCGGCCAGAGGAAACCAGATCCGGTCACGCAGGCCAAAGCCGGAATGGCAGTCCAGTACCAGACTGAAAGGACTGTCAAACAGGTGTTGCCGAATGCAGTCGCACAGAGCTCTGGCTTCCGTCTGCATCGGACTGTCACTGTGACCCCGGTACCATGGGAGTCGGGGGCTGAACCGCTGACCGCCGATCAGCCAGGTTGCCTTGTGAGTGGCATTGACCGGTGCGTTACGCATCAGATCAACTCTCTCTGCGTTGCTTCTCAGTTTCAGTGCCATCCCTGCGGGATTGATCAGTGGCAGAAATAGCAATCGGATCTGGCGTAGCTGCTGATGCAGACTCTGATCCCAGCTGAGCCGGTTGAGTAATGAACTCAGAAACGCCAGTAATACCCGGGTACCGATCCGTTCGACGCCATGGATACCGCCAACAAAGGCGACTACCGGTGCCTGTGGGTCAAAGCTGCCCAGTGTCAGTGCGTAGATTGGCAGAATCTGACTGCGGCAGTTGATATAAGCCAGACGGCGTAACTGGCTCTGCTGTGGATACTCAGAGCGGGCCTGTGCAATCAGTTGCTCCAGTTGTTGCAGCTCAGGCAGATGACGGTGGAGAAAAAGTTGTCGTTGTTCCGGGTTCTCGGTTCTGAGTGGTTCCGGTTCAGCATCATTCATAGTCACAGAATCCAGACGGTGATGGATTCAGTGTAGAAGCAAATCGTTGATCAGGTCAGGAGTTGTTGCACAGAATCGCGGAATCCATCCGGGTTACCCAGCCAGTGTTCGTGAGGGATGCGACTCAGTGTTTCGCCTTTCTGCAGGATAAAGCAGGGGACCCCGTCATAATGGACCTGCTGGAGCAGGGTCGCGGCCCGCTGTTGTTGCGTATATGCCTGTTGTTCAACGCGCTCGTCGTAGTGGAACTTCTGATGAAACAGGTCCGCCTGAAGTCCGATAGCGGCCGCCAGTTCGCACAGTATGGACGCATCCGTAATCACCTTACCCTCGATAAACCGGGCCTGTTGTAACGCCTTGAAGAACGGGATTACCTGATCCGGATTGTAATTGCGGATAATCTCGATGGCCTTAGCTGTGGGCCAGGAGTCAAAGATCAGATGGTTGCGGTAAAACAGATTATCCCGATAAGCACGGGAGAAGGTCTGACCGGTCAGTTCTGCAATACGGCGATCAGCCTGCATAACATAGTCGGAAAAACTACGGCTCATCCAGCGGGTCATCTGACCAGTGAACAGTGCCCGGTGTATCAACTCGGGGCCGGGCAGTGTTGTATCGGTCATGAGCGATTGCAGCAACGGTGCTGCGGCATAACACCAGCCACACAATGGGTCGGTGAGGTAGAGAATACGCGTGTCCGTTGCTGTCATCGGGTCTCCTTTATGCGTCTTCCAGTGCAGCGCCCCGTTGCTGGAATTTCTGCATCTCTTCAGCCGGTACAAACAGGCCTCCGGTGGTCCAGATCAGATGCGTGGCCCGGGACATCGCCGGATCAAGCTTCTGATCCTGCAGGTAGGACTGCCCCTCAGCACTGTTCAGCAGTTGCAGAGGACCGTTAAAGCCTGCAGCGGCGGAAGGTTCTATTTCAAGGCCTTCAGTTTGCCACAGTTGATAAAGATAGCGGAAGAGACTGTCGTCACTGACAGTCACAACTCCGGACAACAGTTTCTCTAAAACCGTGCAAACCCAGCCCGAAGCCATACTCACCGCCAGACCGTCAGCTTCGGTATCGACCTGCAGCCCGACTTCGTAAACAGAGGGTGGGTGCTGCTTATCCGTTGCCTGCATACCCATCAGCACACAGGGAGCCTGAACCGGCTCGGCGAAGAAGCAGTGTACATGGGGGCCGAATACCTGTTTCAGGCCAAAATTGATACCGCCGGGGGCACCGCCTACGCCACAGGGAATATAGACAAACAGCGGGTGTTCAGCATCAACAGCGATCTGCTGTTGTTGCAGTTGCTGTTGTAATCGCAGCGCTGCGACTGCGTAGCCCAGAAACAGGCGTGGGGAGTTTTCGTCATCGACAAAGTAACTGTTCGGATCGGCGTCTGAAGCCGCACGCCCGGCAGCAACCGCCGCGCTGTAATCTTCACTGTGTTCAACAACTGTAACGCCGCGGTTGCGCAGACGTTCTTTTTTCCACTGTTTGGCTTCAACTGACATATGCACCACGACCCGAAAGCCTAGCGCGGCACTGATGATGCCGATACTCAGCCCCAGGTTGCCGGTGCTGCTTACGGCTATCTCATACTGGCTGAACAGCGTTCTGGCATCTGCTTCTGTCAGTTTCAGGTAATCATCCTGCTCGTTGCGCAACAGGCCCTGTTCAAATGCCAGCTGCTCTGCATGACAAAGCACTTCGTGGATCCCGCCCCGTGCTTTGATTGAACCGGCCACAGGCAGAGCATGATCGCCTTTAACCATCAGCCGGCCCGGCAGGTCAGTGAACTGTTGCTTTTGCATGGCAGGGATCGCCAGCAGTTCGGATTCAATCAGTCCTTCTGCCTGTTCCAGTTCCGGAAACAGTTTTGTCAGCAGCGGGGCGAAGCGGCGCAATCTGGCATCGGCCTGATGAATATCATCCATACTCAGACCGTGCTCAAGCCCTTTAGCTGCGCTGTCAAAGTCAGGATTTGCCCACAGGAAAGGCTTGCCCTGTGCCAGCGTCTGATTCAGTTGTGGGTCTTTGGTGATTGGCATTGTCCGATCCTGTGCTTGTGTTGTTAAGACAGAGGGTATTATTGTTTGTTAGTGTTGCTATCATCAAGCGATGATTTCTATAGTATTTGATAGTCTAACTAACTAATTTCGGGATAAGCATGCATCTGAACAGCCAGATTCTCGGCGCGATGAAAACTTTTGAAGCTGCGGCCCGGCTGAGCAGTTTCAGTCAGGCCGCGAAAGAGTTATCAATCACTCCCGGGGCAGTGAGTCAGCAGATCCGCAATCTGGAGTCGCAACTCGATGTACCTCTGTTTTACCGACAGGCCCGGCAGGTCCGCTTGACCGTTCAGGGGCAGCTATTGTTTGACACTGTCAGACCGCTGCTGACTGGGGTGGAGACCTGTCTGGGGCGAATTAAGCAGTCAGCGCTGACCGAGCATGTTCGTCTGCGTTCGACACCATCGTTTGTGTTTAACTGGCTTATTCCAAGGCTTGGCAGCTTCCAGCAGCGCTATCCGGATATCCGGATAGAAACATTTGCCGAGGAAAGTCTGCTGAATCTTGAGGCTCAGGACTTTGACATCGCGATCGATTATGGCCGGGGAGAGTATCCGGGTCTTGAAGCACAACTGATGATGGGGGAGTGGCTGTTGCCTGTACTGAGCCCTGAGCTTTTCAGCGATCAGAACTGGCAGGATCGGGATGCACTTAACCATGCACCGTTGCTTCATGATTCCCAGCCATGGGCAGGAGCTGATCCGGATTCAGAGTGGCGGTATTTTTTAGAGCAGGCCAGATTGGAGGGTGTCGATACAGAGCGGGGATATTATTTTAACCGCAGCGATATGGCGCTCAGGGCTGCGGTGTCCGGATTGGGGGTGGCTATCGCCAGGGAGTCATTGCTCAACGATGAAATTACTCGGGGACGGTTAATTGCCCCGTTCAGAAAGCAGCGCAGTTGCTGTAGCTACTATATCGTCTATGCTCCCGGCGCGTTGGACAAACCGGGAGTGAGAGCGGTGTATGACTGGCTGCTGATGATCGCTCAGCAGCCAGATATAAGAAACTGAATCAGTAACGTGGCTGATTCGGATTGATCGGCAGGCTGAGGGACTCCTTCACCTCCTCCATAACGATATAGCTCTTGGAGTTCTTGACCCCTGGCAGAGTCAGAAGCATTTCACCCAGTAGAGCACGGTATTCTGACATATCTGCAATCCGGGCTTTGATCAGGAAGTCGGCGTCACCGGAGACCAGATGACATTCCAGTACATAAGGCAGTGTTGCAACAGCCTGGTTGAACTTCTGGAAAGCATCCGGTGACTGGTAAGAAAGGGAGATCTCGACAAATACCAGCATGCCATAGCCCATCGCCTGTGGATCAATACGGGCGTAATAGCCCTGAATCAGACCATCCTTTTCCAGTCGCTTGACCCGTTCCATACAGGGAGTGGTACTCAGGCCTACAATATCGGCCAGATCGACATAACTGATGCGTCCGTTTTCCTGCAGGGTTTTCAGAATGTTCAGGTCGATCTTGTCCAGCTTGCGTTTCTGATGTGATTTCATAGGGTTACTTCGCCCGCTTTACCGTCAAAAGCTAAAAGTTATATTTAATGGTTTTTTATAGGGTAAATAATTTGAAAACATTTTAAATACAAAAAAATAACCTGTCAAAGCTGCAATATACTAGCCGAATCATTTGTTCGCGAAAGCGCTTTTACATCAATAATAAATAGATAGGTAATAGCAATGCAGATTTTAATTTTGGGTAGCGGTGTTATCGGCGTCACCAGCGCCTGGTACCTGGCTAAGCAGGGCCATCAGGTCACTGTTGTTGACCGTCAGGCAGGTCCCGCTCTGGAAACCAGTTTCGCCAATGCTGGTCAGATCTCTCCGGGCTATTCGGCTCCGTGGGCTGCGCCGGGTGTTCCACTTAAAGCGATTAAGTGGATGATGCAGGATCTGGCACCACTGATGATCAATCCCAAAGTTAATGCTAATACCCTGAAATGGATGACAAAAATGTTGTCCAACTGTAATCAGAGTTCGTATCACACCAATAAAGCACGCATGATGCGTCTGGCTGAGTATAGCCGTGATTGCTTCAAAGATCTTCGCTCTGAAGTTGAAATTGATTATGAAGGCCGTACTCAGGGAACACTGCAGCTTTTCCGTACCCAGAAGCAGGTCGATGCCGCAGCGAAAGATATTGCCGTATTGGAAGAGTGCGGTGTTGATTATGAAGTGCTGGACCGCGATGGCTGTGTATCCCGGGAGCCCGCTCTGGGTCAGGTAAAAGAAAAGATTGTTGGTGGTCTGCGTCTGCCGGGTGACGAAACCGGCGACTGCTATAAATTTACCACCGCTCTGGCGGAAGAGTGTAAGAAGCTGGGTGTTGAGTTTAAGTTCAATACTGAGATTGAAGGTCTGATCAGCGATGACAATGAAATTGTTGGAGTGAAGACAAAAGAGGGAACCCTGACCGCGGACCGCTATCTGATGTGCCTGGGCAGCTATTCTACTCTGCTGCTTGCGAACGTGGGCGTGGTGGTTCCGGTGTACCCGATTAAGGGTTACTCGCTGACACTGCCCGTGGTTGATGAAACTAAAGCGCCGGTTTCTACCATTATGGATGAAACCTACAAAGTTGCTGTGACCCGTTTTGAAGATCGCATCCGGGTGGGCGGTACTGCTGAGATAACGTCATACGATACGTCGCTCCAGGAAAAGCGCCGCAAGAATGTCGAGTTTACAGTGGGAGACCTGTTCCCGGGCGGTGGTGATATTGATCAGGCAGAGTTCTGGACCGGTCTGCGGCCGATGACGCCGGACGGTACGCCGGTTCTGGGCGGTACCCGCTATCCGAATCTGTACCTCAATACCGGTCACGGTACGCTGGGCTGGACCATGTCTCTGGGCTCCGGCAAGTTTGTTGCTGACGTTATCAGCGGCAACAAGACTGATATCGATCCGGAAGGCATGTCAGTCGCCCGCTACGGACAGGCATAACATTTTTCTGGTCACTGTTCGGGCCAGGATCTGGGCCACCTTTTATAGGTAGTCTGGCTCCTGTGCTCGGTTTTTATTAAAGGCTATAATCCGGGTCGGTCTGTCGTAAGAGGCTGTTAATACTAATTTAATGATCACTGCTGGATGCTATTTAGCTTCCTGGCAAGACAAAATATGTAAGGCATTCTAAATAAGCATATTTTAACGAAGGCAGGGAGCTAAATAGCGCCAGCCCTTTGGGTGACGGCTAAAAAAGCTTCACTCAGTGTTGCTCGGCACTGATTTGAAGTCATCAAACTGCGTTTCTCGCGCCTTGATTGAAGCTTTTTTAGACGTCACAGTGTCTATTAAATTAGTGTTAACAGGCTCTATGTGACAGGCGGCCTGGAAGACCCGATCAGGGCCTCTGTTAACAATAAAGAATTTTAAAATCTGGGGATTAAATCCATGCCAACTAAAACAATTATCGCAACTGAAAATGCACCATCTGCAATCGGTACTTACTCTCAGGCAGTAAAAGTCGACAACACTGTATACATCTCTGGTCAGATCCCACTGGATCCAGCGACTATGGAGATGGATAACGCGTCTTTCGAAGCGCAGGCAGTACGTGTATTTGAAAACCTGAAAGCGATCGCTGAAGAAGCGGGCGGTTCTATGAATGATCTGGTTAAGGTGACCATTCTGCTGACTGATCTGGCGAACTTTGCACAGGTTAACGAAATTATGTCCCGTTACTTCGAACAGCCATACCCTGCACGTGCAGCATACGCGGTTAAGGCGCTGCCAAAAGATGCAGATATCGAAGTTGAAGCGGTTATGGTTACTGGCTGCTAATCACAGCCTGATTTGAGGTAAATGAATGAGTCGTGCAGCAAAAATCACGGTTGATCTGGATGCTATCCGTCACAATTTCCGGTTAGCCCGTTCCCTGCAGCCTGCAGCCAATGCGGCGGCAATCATTAAAGCGAATGGTTACGGCCATGGCGCGGTAGAGGTTGCTAAAGCGCTGGAGTCCGAAGCAGATGCTTTTGGCGTAGCTTGTATTGAAGAAGGTGTTGAGCTGGTGGAAGCTGGTATCAGTAAGCCTGTACTGCTACTGGAAGGTTTTTTTGAAGCTTCTGAGCTGGAATACATCAGTGACAATGGTATGTGGAGCGCTGTCCACAGTCTGGAACAGATCGATCAGATCGCTGCTGCACAGCTGAGTCAGCCGATCAATGTCTGGCTGAAAATGGATTCAGGCATGCACCGTCTGGGTGTGAACCCACAGGATTATCAGGAAGCTTACAAGCGACTGAAAGCGCTTGATAATGTCGCTGATGTGATCCTGATGAGTCACTTCTCCAGCGCTGATGAACTGGATAAGTCGGTAACGGCTGAACAGATCGAAGTGTTCAATGCGGCAACTGCTGACATTGATGCGCCTGCCAGTCTGGCAAACTCTGCTGGCACGCTGGCGTGGGAAGATGCTCGTAGAGACTGGCTGCGGCCGGGGCTGATGCTGTACGGAGCTACCCCGTTTCCGGACGCGCAGGACAATGCAGACAAGCTGATTCCGGCGATGACGCTGACGTCTGAAGTGATCGCTGTGCGCGATGTACCTGTGGGCGAAAGTGTCGGTTATGCCTGCACCTGGACCGCGGACAAACCTTCCCGGGTGGGTACTGTAGCACTGGGTTATGCCGATGGTTATCCACGTCATGCTGAGACAGGTACTCCGGTATGGATCAATGGCCAGCGCAGTCGGATTATCGGTCGGGTATCGATGGATATGCTGGCAATCGATCTGACTGATCTGCCGGAAGCCGGTGTCGGTACTGAGGTGGAATTCTGGGGTAAGCACATTACCGCCGCGGAAGTCGCACCTTATTGCGGTACCATTCCATATACCCTGTTTACCGGTATTACCCGTCGGGTACATAAACACTATATCAACCGTTGATTGTTTGATTGAGTGTGAACCATAATCAAAGCCGTTGTCTTATCAAGATAGCGGCTTTTTTTATAGCTTTGCTGAAACAAATTTTAAGACGTCATCGGATAGAGAGGCAGGGATGAAAGTGTCTATGATCAGGAAAACGGTTTGTGCCGGTATTGCAGCAATCATACTGGCAAGCGTCTCAACGGCTCAGGCAGATAGCGCTGTCTGGCAGGTCAGTAATGATCGTCATACCCTGTATCTGGGAGGCACCATTCACGCCTTAAGGGCATCTGACTACCCCTTACCTGCGGCCTTTGATCAGGCCTATAAGCAATCAAAACTGGTGATTTTTGAGACTGATCTGGCTGAGCTGAGCTCTCCTGAAACGCAGATTATGATGCAGCAGGCTTTGCGCTATCCCCAGGGGGACAGTCTGAAGCGCTATATCTCAGAGCCACTGTACCAAAAACTGTTAGCCCGATGGCAAAGTATGGGGTTACCGCCGCAGTTAATGGCGAGCTTCCGTCCTGGCGGCATCGCTATGACTATGACCATGATGGAGCTGCAACGAATCGGCGTTACAGCGCAGGGCATTGATGAGTTTTTCCATCAGCAGGCTGTCGGTGATCGTAAGCCGGTTGCAGGTCTTGAATCTGTTGCCGAGCAGGTCGGCTTTCTTGCTGAGATGGGTGAGGGTGATGAGGACGTCTTTCTGGAAGGTTCGCTTGAGGAACTTGACCAGTCTCAGAGCTTTATGGACGAGCTGATCGCTGCCTGGCGCAAAGGTGATCAGGCGGATCTTGAGCGCCTGATTCTGACCGATATGCGCAAAGAGCTACCGACCCTGTATCAGTCTCTTATCGTACAACGTAATAATGACTGGCTGCCGCAGATAAGAAATATGCTCAGAACACCGGAAACTGAATTAGTGCTGGTGGGCTCAGGGCATCTGGTGGGGACCGATGGTTTGCTGTATCAGCTTGAAAAACTGGGGTATAGAGTTAAACAGCTGCCCTGATTATTGTAATCATCTCTCTTCTGACCCCGGACTGCCGATTTCAGTCCGGAGTCAGATGCCTGATATCGTCTTTCGGTGTGATCAGAATCAGTAGTGCTGACAGGCCCGAGCCAAAAAAGAAAGCTGCCGATAAACCGGACAATTCTGCGACCAATCCTGCCGTAAACGGACCGATAAACTGTCCCAGCGACATGATCAGAAAAACCAGACCGAAGCCCGCGGATGGCCGCTGGTGGAAACTGTGTACCGCCCAGATACCGGCAAACGCGGTCAGAATTACAAAGCTACTACCAAACAGCACTGCCGAGAACAATGCAAGTGCGCCATTGCCCGGTGCAAGGGCAAGGCAGAGCATGCTGCCGCACAGCAGCAACGACATGCTCCGGATTGCAGTGATAATGCCGGTCTTCCTGACCAGATCTCCTGCAATCACACCCAGGCAGCCGGCAGCGCCCAGCAGAATCCAGAACACCCGTGTGCCAAACTGCGTGTCCATTCCCATAAAACCGCTGACCTGATTGTTCTCGGTGATTATATCCACAGAGAAGGTCCAGTAGACTGAGCTGGCCAGACCGACGCTGCAGGCATACAGATACAGACGCAAACGCTGCCTGTTTAATAGCCACGTCAGAGGCGGTAAGCCCTGGCTGAGCGATGTGGTGCGATTGCATCGTCCAGGCATCAGATACCAGTTGTACAGGGTAATTAGCAGGGAGAGTCCGGCAAACAGCAGCCAGGCGGCTCGCCACTGGTCACCCATCCATAAGGCCAGCGGGCCGGCGAGAATAACGCCGAATCCTGTGCCGGTATTCATAAAAGCGTATGCCCGGCTCTGATGATTCTTTGTATAGCTACGCACTACAACATCTGATAGCGGCGTATAGCAAAGGCCCGGGCTTATACCTGCCAGCACTAAGCCGAATAGTAATGTTGTCGCGCTGTCTGCCTGCGATACCAGAAGTAAGCCTCCTGCTGCACAGAGACCGCCCACTGTGATCAGAATCCGGGGACCGAGCAGGGTTGCCAGCAGGCTGCTGAACAGTGTTGTCAGCAGGTAGCCGGTATAAGACAGGCTGCCGATCAGCCCCAACCAGGCGGGAGAGAGAGAAAAAGCGCTCTTTATCTCCGGCAGAAAAAGACCGTAATTGTATCTCCCCCAGCCGTAGCTAACGGCAACAATCATTGCTCCGGCAACGGCCAGCTGGATCTGCTTGTGAGCCTCAAGCGTCTGCTGCTGAGTTGAGGGTAGGGTGGTATCCACGGACATTTTATTTCCTGGTTGTTTGATGATTCTGTGTCATTGTGGGGTGTTACTTGCTTTGACGGAAATGACATTTAAATTAGAATAATATTAATTTCTGTCATATCTTTTCTGAGCCTACCGGAGTGTTTTATGAGGCTGGATGTCGAATCGTTAAGAGCATTTCGTACGACTGTTGAGAGTGGTGGAGTAACCCGAGCGTCGGAGCTGCTTTGTCTGAGTCAGTCGGCGGTCAGCCACAAAATAAAGCGGCTGGAAAACCGGGTAGGCAAGCCACTCTTCCTCAGGCGTGACGGTCAGATGAATCTGACTGATGAAGGGCACAGCCTGTTTGATTACGCCCGACGAATACTGGCACTGCATGACGAAGCGGTGTTGAGTCTGAAGTCTTCCAGTGTCAAAGGAGAGCTCTGCCTCGGTGCGACAGAGAATATAACCCTGAGCGGCCTCACACCGCTGCTGAGCCGCTTTGCCAAAGCGCATCCCGGGGTTGATCTGAGCGTCAGGGTTGAGCAGAGTCTGGTATTACAGAACTGGCTTAAGCAGGGCCGGATCGATATTGCGCTGCTGCAGATTGAAGAGGACAACGTTGAAGCGGATGATCTTCTGCTCTGGCGTGATGAGCTGGTCTGGATATCGGCACCGGACCGTGACTGGAACAGCTATGCGAGCCTTCCACTGATCACTTTTGGTCCCAGCTGTTTTTATATTCCTTATATCAAGCAGGCGCTGGACCGGGCCGGGCTGACGTTCCGCACCGTACTGGAGTGCCCCACTCATTCGGGTCTTTACAGTGCCGTAGGTTCTGGTTTAGGTATTTCGGTGGTAAATCGTCACTCGATGCCCGATGGGGTTGTGGAGTTGAGTTGTGAGGTCTACGGCAAGTTGCCGGGAATTGCATATGTTGCGCGTTTGTCAGGTGGGCAGCGTAGTGCGGCGATGGATACCCTGCTGCAATCTTTACCAGAACTTTCCGGTGGTTAGCCGGATTGATCGCAGCAAGGGGGAAACTCCGGTTACTGGTTGGCGTTTTTCGCCTGCAGATCCGCGTGGTATGACGAGCGCACCATCGGACCACTGGCGACATTCTTGAAGCCAAGTTCGTAGCCGATCTCTTCGTACTCTTTAAACTCTTCCGGTGTCACGTAACGCTCAACAGCCAGGTGGTATTTACTTGGCTGCAGATACTGGCCGATCGTGATCATATCCACATCGTGGGCACGCAGGTCCTTCATCACCTGGATGATCTGTTCTTTGGTCTCGCCCAGACCCACCATCAGGCCGGACTTGGTGTCGACCTGCGGGTGCAGTTTTTTGAACCGTTGTAGCAGTGTCAGCGACCAGTGATAGTCAGCTCCAGGGCGTACTTTGGTGTACAGCGACGGTACAGTTTCCATATTGTGATTGAGGACATCAGGGATGTGTTCTGAAAGCTTTTCCAGAGCGACATCCATACGGCCACGGAAATCCGGTACCAGAATCTCAACCTTGAGGTTGTCATTGACTGCACGGGCTTCTTTTACGCACTCAGCAAAGTGAGAGGCACCACCATCTTTCAGGTCATCCCGGTCAACCGAGGTGATCACTACATAGCGCAGACCAAGCCGCTGAATGGTGTCGGCGACATTCTTTGGCTCATCCGGATCCAGTGCCATCGGGCGGCCGTGAGCAACATCACAGAACGGACAGCGGCGCGTGCAGATTGCGCCCATAATCATCAGCGTTGCTGTTTTATGGCTGAAACACTCGGCCAGGTTAGGGCAGGAGGCTTCTTCACAGACAGTATGCAGCTTCAGATCACGTAGCTGCTTTTTGACTTTTTTGACATTGGCGTTGGAGTGGGCGTCGATACGGATCCATTCCGGCTTACGTAACCGTGCCCGGGTCGGGTCTGGTTTTTCCCGTAAGCGGGACATTTTAGATTCACCCTTTAACTCTTTCAGCGGGATCATCTCCATAGGATGCACCTCCGGTCGATAGAAAAAGAAAGAGCCGGCTCTCCGGGTTCGCTCTGGTCTTTAAAGACCCCGTAACCCCCGACTCTTCAGAAAAAACGACAGAGTGCGAAGCATGCATTTAAAGCGGGCATGCTGCGCACTTTAAACGTCACTTAGCCGCGGTAATAACGCTGTTCGATGAATGGTGCTTTAGACACCACCATCGGCAACTGCTTACCACGAACCAGAGCATATACTTCGGTTTCCAGCGCAGCATGCTCAATAGCGACATAGCCCATAGCCACGGGTACACCGACGGTCGGACCAAAGCTACCACTGGTTACTACGCCGATCTTGTTGCCCTCAGCGTCTACCAGTTCAGCTCCTTCACGGATTGGCGCTTTACCCTGACCGATCAGGCCGACACGCTTGCGGCTGTAGTTTTTGTTAGCGATCTGATCAAAAATCTTGTCAGCGCCAGGGAAACCACCTGCACGTTCGCCGTCAGCACGACGGTTCTTGCTGATCGCCCAGATCAGGCTACCTTCGATCGGAGTAGTGGTCTGATCCAGATCGTGACCGTACAGGCACAGACCGGATTCCAGACGCAGAGAATCACGTGCACCCAGACCGATAAATTCAATTTCAGGCTGCTCCAGGAACAGGCGGCACAGACGCTCAGCATCAGCATTTGGAATTGAGATTTCGTAGCCATCTTCACCGGTATAACCGGAACGGCTAACGAAACAGTCGACACCATCGATAGCGATGTGACGGGAGTCCATGAATACCAGTTCATTCACTTCAGGGCAGATACGGGACAGCGCCTGAGCTGCCTGAGGGCCCTGCAGGGCTACCAGTGCACGGTCATCCAGTACTTCGATCTCTACGCCTTCGCCCAGGTTAGCCTGCATGTGAGCGATATCCTGCTCTTTGCATGCTGCGTTCACAACGACGTACAGGTGATCGCCGTAGTTGGTCACCATCAGGTCATCCATGATGCCGCCTTCATCGTTGGTGAACAGGGCGTAGCGCTGCTTACCTGCTGGCAGATCGATGATATCTACCGGTACCAGTTTCTCCAGTGCTGCGGCTGCATTTTCACCGGTCAGCTTTACCTGGCCCATGTGAGAAACATCAAACAGACCGGCGTGGTCGCGGGTATGAATGTGCTCTTTCTTAACACCCAGTGGGTACTGAACAGGCATTTCAAAACCTGCAAAAGGTACCATCTTGCCACCCAGTTCAATGTGCAGATCATACAGAGGGGTTTTGTTCAGTTCGGACATTGTCTTCTCCATCATTATGGCTGGCTGTGCCAGCCGCAATCATTTATCTCGGCTGTGGAAAAAGCTCTGTGTGCAGCAGTAACCTTTTCAACAAACGAGGGTGTTTGAATAAGGTAGGGCCTGCGTACAGGCCCTGAGGAAAAGATATCCACGCTACCGCGAAAAGCATGGATATCTTTAGCGGGTGCCCGCTTGCTTACTTAGTAGCGTTACCTTCTGCATCCACTGGTGCACCGTTACGAGCGAAGTATTCCTTAGTCAGACGGAATACCACAGGGCTCAGCAGTGCCAGTGCGATCAGGTTAGGAATTGCCATCATAGCGTTCAGGGTATCAGCGACCAGCCAGATGAAGTCCAGGCTTACACCTGCACCTACCGGTACCAGAATGATCCACAGAACACGGTATGGGGCAATTGCTTTCAGACCGAACAGGAACTCGATGCAACGTTCGCCGTAGAACGACCAGCCGATGATGGTGGTGAAGGCGAAGATTGCCAGAGAGATCGCTACCAGATAGTTACCCAGACCAGGCAGTGCCTGAGCAAACGCTGCAGAAGTCAGCGCTGCACCGGATGCACCGGAAGTCCATTCACCGGAAGTGATGATAACCAGACCAGTAATAGAGCAGATGATGATGGTATCGATGAAGGTACCCAGCATTGCTACCAGACCCTGACGAACCGGATCTTTAGTCTGTGCCGCCGCGTGAGCGATTGGCGCAGAACCCAGACCTGCTTCGTTAGAGAATACACCACGTGCAACACCAAAGCGGATAGCCGCCCATACTGCAGCACCGGCGAAACCACCTTCAGCAGCAGTTGGAGTGAACGCGTGAGTGAATACCAGATCCAGCGCAGCTGGAATTGCTTCAGCATTGATAGCCAGTACAGTCAGACCTGCCAGCAGGTAAGCGATCGCCATCAGAGGAACCAGAGCACCGGCAACATGACCGATACGCTTGATACCACCGATCAGAACCGCGCCTACCAGTACCATCAGGATGACACCGGTTACCCATACATTGATACCGAAGTTAGCGTGCAGTACGTCAGCAACAGAGTTGGACTGTACAGTGTTACCGATACCAAAAGCTGCTACCGCACCGAAAATCGCGAACAGAGTACCCAGCCAGGCCCACTTAGAGCCCAGACCGTTTTTGATGTAGTACATTGGACCACCAACGTGGTTACCATCTTCGTCGACTTCACGGTATTTAACAGCCAGAACGGCTTCGGAGAATTTGGTGGCCATACCCACAAGGGCTGTACACCACATCCAGAACAGCGCACCAGGACCACCCAGAAATACTGCTGTTGCTACACCTGCGATGTTACCGGTACCTACGGTAGCGGAAAGAGCGGTCATCAGAGCCTGGAATGGTGAAATCTCACCTTCATTCTCTTCACCTTTCTTAGCATTACGACCTGCAAAAAGCAGTTTGAAGCCAGTACCCAGTTTCAGGATAGGCATCAGACGCAGACCAAGCATCAGGAACAGACCAACACCGAGGATCAGCACCAGCATCATCGGACCCCAGACGATACTGTTAATTGCGCCAATTAGATTAGTTAACGTTTCCATAAACGTAGACTCCCAGAGGATTTTTATTGTTATTGCCTGACTGTCCAGAGAGAGTGAACAGCCGACTTCTAAGGAAATCCCAACAGCAGAGACTGTCTCGCATACCGTTTCCTCTTTTTCTCTTCGCGGAGCAGAAAGTGTGAAAATGAAAGCGACTTGGGGAATATATTTCCAATAGGAAACAAGCTAGACGAAAGGGAAACTCTTTGCAATAAAAAAATTGCGTTTTGCGAATAAATTTTGTCGCTATCAGGCAGGTTTATAAGGGTGATCTGTTTGATTGCTAAGGGGAAATGGAGGAAGTGGAAAAATTTTCATGGTTGTTCGTATTGGAAACAGCGCAGCTGGAAGGCAAAGCCTTCCTTGCCAGACCGTCGTGCAAGCACGACTTGCTCGACCGCATTGCAAGCAATGCTCGCTAGTGGCTCGAAAAAGCGAGAAGCAGGGGGCCCGCAAGAAAACAGTGTAGTGAGGCATGCCCTCGTGCCGATAGGAGTGGATGTGTGGTTGGATCGTCGTGCAAGCACGACTTGCTCGACCGCATTG
>JAOXSA010000344.1 GCA_025800245.1 Amphritea sp.
CTGCTTGGTTAGTCCATCAACGACAGTCGAGTGGAACTTACAGTCAGGTTCCACCAGCGCTAACGGCAAAGGCGATTGCTGGTCGATATAGGCCGCATCAGGTGCGATCCAGACCCCTTTATCCTGCAGCAGGAAATACCCTTCCTCCTTTTGCGGTCGGCGGGTCAGTACCGAGATATCCAATTGGCCATCATCCATCAACTGGCGCAGTTGCCCTGAAGTACCTGTACGCACCTGGACCTGCAGTTCAGGCAGACGCTCGCGGATATGTTCCAGCAGAGTCGGAAGCACACCGGTGACATAGTCATCCGGACAACCGAGCAGTAACGGGCGGCTATCGATACCCGTGGATAACACTCCCAGCGCTTCATCATGCAGACGCAGAATCCGGCGGGCATAAACGATCAGTTTGTGACCATCCTCGGTCAGCTGCAGCTCCCGCTTTTCCTTGATAAACAGCGACTTCTCCAGCTGCTCTTCGAGCCGCTTCATCTGCATACTCACCGCCGACTGGGTACGGAACACCTGCGCCGCCGCCCGGGTAAAGCTGCCGGTATCCACTACAGCGACAAAGGTTCTCAGAAGTTCATGATCCAGCATAAGAGCGATTGATACCTATTATCAGATTAATTCGTTGGTTTGCCTCGGCGAAGACAGACACACTATCAGCAAAACAGATCGACAAAAAGGAAGCATAATGAAACTGGTTATAGGAAATCATAACTACTCGAGCTGGTCGCTACGGGCCTGGTTACTGCTGGAACAGTTCGGCATTGAATTCAACACCCAGCGCATCGCTCTCTACAAAGAGGATTTCAGAGAGCAGATTCTGGCCATCAACCCGGCAGGCCGGGTACCGGTACTGCAGGATAACGATCTGATCATCTGGGACTCACTGGCCATCACCGAGTACATCAACGAACAGTATCTGGACATGAAAGGCTGGCCCGCCGATCCAGCCCTGCGCACCCACGCCCGCAGCAGCTGCGCCGAAATGCACTCAGGCTTTACCGACCTGCGCCACGAAGTACCCATGAACTGCCGCCGCTTTATCGACAACTTTGAGATTTCAGAAGCGGTACAGCAAGATATCCACCGCATCTGCCAACTCTGGACCGAAGCGCTGGAAAAAAGCGGCTCAAACCAGTTCCTCTACGGCGACTTCAGCATCGCCGACGCCTTCTACGCGCCAGTGGTATTCCGTTTTACCCGGTACGGTGTCGAACTGCCGAAGCAACTGCAGGCTTACTGCGAAAGAATGCTGGCGCTAGCTAGCATGAGAGAGTGGCTGTGCCTCGCAGAGGCGGAAGTTGAAGTGATTGAGGAGGAAGAGGTCTAGCCGCGGTAGCGCTAGCTAGCAGTGGC
>JAOXSA010000234.1 GCA_025800245.1 Amphritea sp.
GGTGACAATTCCGCGGCGCTGGCGCGCGTTTCCTGTGCCGTCCGTGTATTTTCCGCGTTGTCCGCGTTTTTAACGCGTTTTCTGTGTTTTGGCACTTTCGCCGCCCGCGCCGCGCCGCGTCTGCATTGGTCCTCGTCCGCAACGCATTGCGGACGCAGACCACGCCAGCTGCGGATTATTTGCCCACCTCTAGTTGACAGCAATACCAAGTCCCCTACATTATAGT
The DNA here is from genome assembly GCA_025800245.1 of Amphritea sp. Lineage (GTDB taxonomy): Bacteria > Pseudomonadota > Gammaproteobacteria > Pseudomonadales > Balneatricaceae > Amphritea. The sequence goes on from JAOXSA010000234.1 coordinate 227, forward strand.
GGATATCCCTATGTTTCTGGTCATAGTATTTCTGCTGCAAGCCTACTGACCGCTGCAGATTTTCTCGTGCCAAATTCCAGTCAGATGTGACCCTTTGGACGAAAGAAGCCACACTCTCCATCTTCGTAGACTCATCCCCCTTCAGCAGCTGAATTGGCATCACGGGTTCATATCCATAATTTAGGAAGAATGGACTGAACCCGGTGCTCTGGTTAGGGGAGAGTTTATAGTCATTTCCACCGTTGGTAAAAGAATTGCCCAACTCTTCACATTCTTCGTATCTTGAATCAGGCACCGAAGTATCTGACTCACCACTGCGTTCATTCGTTCGACCACCCCTTGGGTTTGAGGGTAGTACGCAGAAGAAAATCCCAACTTAGTCCCCGTAATTCGCCACAGTTCCTGCCAGCTTTTCGCAGTGAACTGGGCTCCCCTATCTGAGTAAATAGCCCGCGGAACCCCATGATACCTAACTACCGTGTTCCACAGCAACTGGGCAGTTCCAGTTACCGTGATATTCTTCCTGC
>JAOXSA010000235.1 GCA_025800245.1 Amphritea sp.
AGTAACATTTAAACAATACAGGTTAAGACCAACCGCAGAGCACTACCAATAAAGGCGACCCGCAAGGAATATCTAGACTGCACAAAACAGCAAGAACAAAAACAACAACAACAAAAGACCAAAAAGCAAGTAACGAAGCGCCTACGTCTAGGCAGATGGGAAAGCAGAGGCTACAACGTCTGGCGCTGGCGGAGGAAGGTCAACGCCGTGCAGGAGGGACGGGATACCCACGACACGAGTGAAGCCTGGTAAGGCGTAAGTGGCTTCACGCAGCTCATCAGGGGACAATCTTCCATTCAAGACGACCATGGTGGAAGCACCCATGTCAAACCTGATCGAGACTATACGGTCTTCACCCTGTTTAGTCGTGATATGTTCCTGAGTTTCAACCGCTAAGGCAGTCCGCGGAAAGGAGGGACGGGTGTCTGTGTCAGAGCTCTCATGCGGTGTATGGGATGGCCAGGCGGCCAGGTCGATAGGAGCCAACTCAGTAGGAACGTGGGGCGAAGTGGAAGGAGATTGGAATGACTCTGGAACAGGAAGCAAAGTGGACTTGTTTTTGCGGTTTCGCCTACATTTTGGGCGACTCGGAGATCCCGGAGTGACAGCCTGAGAAGCTACCTCCTCCTCATCTCCGGAACATTTCTCACCGAAAGAGGCACCCTCAGCGGAGGAATCATGAGATTCTAACTCCACGTCGGGGTTAAAATCCGGATCGGACTCAGCACCGGGGGGACGGGCGTTGGAGTCCTCAGGACCAGCGGCTGACTCAGCAGGACGAACCGAGTCAGCAGCCGTGGCCAGAGCCCCGGTCGCTGCTGGATTGTGTTGCGATACTCGCGGGAAATTGCAACATGGCCAGGCTGGAGACAACAACGGCAGACCCCGTTGAAGGGGCAGTCATTGACACGG